>CANKMK010000075.1 GCA_947483025.1 Chloroflexota bacterium
CTGGTCGCGAGACGCGCGGCATCCTGCGCCTGCACCAGTTCGACAAGGTGGAGATGGTCAGCTTTGAGCGCCCTGCAGAATCTGCCGCCGCCCTCGAGTGGCTCACCGCCCGCGCCGAAACACTGCTGCAGCGCCTTGAGCTCCCGTATCGCGTGCTGCTGATGGCAACGGGTGACATGGGCTTCGTGCAGATGCGCAAGTACGACCTAGAAGTGTGGGCACCAGGATCGAAGCGCTGGCTCGAGGTCTCGAGCTGCTCGAACTTTGGCGACTACCAGGCGCGCCGCATGGCGATTCGCTATCGCACCGCGCAGGGCGAGAAGCCAGAACTCGTACATACGTTGAATGGCTCAGGGCTTGCGGTTCCACGCGTGCTGGCAGCGCTCCTCGAACATGGCGCGCAGCCTGATGGCAGCGTGAAGCTCCCAGCTGCGCTGCACCCATACCTCGGCGGCCGCACGCACCTCGCTCCGCCAACCAAGAGGTAGCGGCCGATCCGATACACTCCCTCGTGGAGGGGTGCCGGAGTGGTTGAACGGAGCTGTCTTGAAAACAGCCCAGGCTGGTAACGGTCTGCGGGGGTTCGAATCCCTCCCCCTCCGCCACACCCCAATCGCTGACTCTGCGCCAGACTGCGCATCATGAGTAGCGGCCTCTGTTCCATCTGCATCCATGCGCGGCTCGTGGTGAGCGGTCGTGGGTCGCACTTTATGCGCTGTGGGCTCTCCGATACGGATCAGCGTTTTCCGCGCTACCCGCGCCTGCCGGTGATGCGCTGCGCGGGATTTAGCGCTGAGACTCCGCCCGACGCGTCGCCGCCATCAACAGCGTCCACAACTCCACTAGATCCGCAGGAGTAAGGGCGCCAGCGCCGCGCGCGGCAACGCGTGCAAGGAGTGCCGCCTCGCGCTCTGGGTCCTGCACGGCGCGACCAAGTTCCGCCTTCGCGGCACCCGCCTCTAGGGCAAGTTCAGTGCGAGCGGCGAGCAGCGTCAGGAGCTGATCGTCGATCGCATCAATCGCGGCGCGAATCTCCGCAAGGCGCGCAATCGGATCGCTCACTGGTGCCCATCCGCCGCACGAGCGGCGTTCCACAGTTCGGCGATGAGGGCAACGGCACGCAGATAGCCGGTAGCACCGTGGCCGCGCACAGTCACGGCGGCGAGATCTTCGACGAAGTTCACGCTGCGGAACGGCTCGCGAGTCGCCGGGTCGCTCAGATGCACCTCGGCGAAGGGTCGCTCCACCGCGAGGAGTGCGTCACGCAGGCTGATGCTCGTGTGAGTGAGACCGCCAGGATTGATGATCAGCCACGAGTAGTCGCGCACATGGAGTCGGTCGATCAGCTCACCCTCGTGATTTGACTGCACCGCGTCAACAAGGTGCAGGCCGGCGGCGGCTGCCGCCGTTGCAACGGAGGCTTCGATCTCCGCGAGAGTGGTGGTGCCGTACGTTTCGGGCTCGCGCTCGCCGAGCAGGTTCAGGTTCGGGCCGCTGATCAGCAGCAGCCCATCGCCGGCGGCGTGGGCGCGGGTGCGCGGGCTCATCGCCGCAAGCTCGATGCGCTTTGAGATCTCAGCCACGAACCCTCCTACTTTGCGCCGGCCAACATGGCGGCCGCTGCGCGCTCCACGAGGCTAGCAGGAACATCGTTGCGAATGACGTAACCCTCGTCGCTGGCGAGCACCCAACGAATCTTCGCCTCGGCAACCTTCTTGTCGCGACCGGCGGCAGTCAGCAGTGCAGCGACTGGTTCAGTTCGCGGTGCAACGCCAAGGCCGAGCGCATCGAGCAGTGCGATGCCACGCGCAGCCAGCGGCGCGGGGGTCACGCCAAGCTCAAGCCCAATCTGCAGAGCGGCGCGCAGGCCGTAGCCGACCGCCTCGCCGTGCAACAGGTTCTGATAGCCAGCCGCCTGTTCAAGGGCGTGACCGAGGGTGTGGCCAAGGTTGAGGCTCATGCGCTCGCCCGACTCACGCTCGTCGGCGGCAACCACGCGGCACTTCCACCAACCGGCGCGCTCCACGATCTCGGCGAGCGTGCCGTCGTCGTGCAGGGTTGGATCACCGGCCACCAATCGTGGTGCGGCCTCTTCGAGCACCGTGAAGAGTCTCGTATCGCCGAGGAGGGCAATCTTCACCGCTTCGGCAGATGCTGCGACCAGCTCGCGCGCAGGGAGAGTGCGCAGCGCGGCAAGGTCGGCGATGACCGCCAGCGGCTGATGGAACGCGCCGACGAGATTCTTCCCCTCTGGAAGATCAACGCCCGTCTTGCCGCCGAGGGAGGCGTCAATCTGCGCGGCGAGTGTTGTAGGTACGGCGATCCAGTCGACGCCGCGAAGGTAGAGGGCGGCAAGGAGACCAGCGGCATCGGTGAGGGCGCCACCACCAACGGCAACGATCAGATCACGACGCTCCACACCAGCATTGGCGAGTCGCTGCGCCGCAGCACCGATCTCGTGCAGCTCTTTAGCCGCTTCGCCACTCGGCAGCTCTAATGGAATGACCGTAATCCCAGCGGCGATGAGTGCGTCGCGTAGGCCGTTGGCAAAGGCGCGCGCCGCATTCGGCTCGGTAGCGAGAACCGCTCGAGAGAGGCCACGTTCGGCCAGCAGCGCACGTAGCGCGTCGACGGCGATCTCGTCACCGACCAGCCAGCGGCCAGAGACCGTCTCGGCGTCAACGAGTGGACGAGTTGCGCGCCCCGCGGCTCGCAGGAGTGCAATCGCCTCATCGGCGAGGGAGCCTGGGCTGCGTGTGCTGCGCAGATGCACCCCTGGTCGGTAGAAGCGCTCGCGGTCGCCGCGGAGGCGCTCCAAGGTCGCGACCGGGTCGGCGTGATTCATGAGCGGTCGAACGACGCGTGCCGTGCGCAGTCGTCGAGCGATGGCGTTGTCGGGGGCGTCGAGCCAGAAGAGGATCGCTCGCTCGCGGAGCGCCCAACGGCTGCGCGGATCTGCGGCGGCGCCGCCACCAAGCGCAACAACGCGGCCGATGCCGAGCTCTGCGCCAATTGATCCGGCTGGTGGCTCTGGCGAAACAAGCGAGGCGATCAGTTGTCGTTCGCGTAGTCGGAACCCTGCTTCACCCTCGCGCTCAAAGATCAACGCCACGCTGTCGTTCTTGACGCCAGTCTCCTGAATTACTGCGCGGTCGGTGTCGAGGAAGGGGACGCCAAGTTTTGCCGCGAGACGCTTACCGAGCGAGCTCTTCCCAACGCCCGGGAGCCCAACGAGTGCAAGATCGCGCGGGGCGGTCATCGCAACTTAGTCATCGCCGCCGGAGCCGGCGCTGGTGCCGCCCGCCGATGGTGCGGTGCGTGGCGCTGCGGATCGGGCGCGCAGGGCGGCGAGGTTCGCCTGAATCTCTGCGAGCGAGTCTCCACCCGTCTTCTCAAGCAGGAACGGCACGATCGCGAGGGCGACCATCGCCTCACCGATCACGCCAGCCGCTGGTACCACGCTGATGTCGGAGCGCTCGTAGTGCGCCTTCTCGACCTTCTCGCCAGTGATGAGATCGGCAGAGGGGAGCGGTCGCGCGAGGGTGCTGATCGGCTTCACGGCGCCACGCACCACGATGGGTTCGCCATTCGAGACGCCACCCGTGAGCCCGCCGGCGCGGTTGGTGCGATGCACCCAACTACCGTCGGGCGAGCGACCCTCGATCACGTCGTGCACCTCGGAGCCGAAGATGCGCGTCTGCTCGAAGCCGAGGCCGAACTCCACACCCTTCACGCTCTGAATGCTGGCGATCGCTGCGGCGAGTGCGGTGTCGAGTCGGCGATCCCAATGTACGTACGAGCCGAGCCCCATCGGGAGCCCCTTCACCACGACTTCGAAGATGCCGCCAACGGTGTTCCCTGCCTCGCGGGCCTCGTCGATGCGCGCGACCATACGCTCCTCTGTGGCAGGATCTGGGCAGCGTAGTGGGCTCGCCTCCGCCTCTTCGCGGGTACGCGTGCAGTTGGCCGGATCCACCGCCACACCGCCAACCTCGGCGGTGAACGACCAGATCTCAATGCCGAGTGCGCTGAGCAGCGCCTTGGCAACACCACCAGCGGCGA
>CANKMK010000076.1 GCA_947483025.1 Chloroflexota bacterium
CACCTTCATTGGTACTCGTACGAGTGGCGGTGTGGAGTCTTTCCCGCCGTTGCGCTCGCGGGTCTCGCGGGCATCGGCGGCGGGGGCCATCCAGGCGCGTCGGTCGATGATCGTTGCGCCTCGGGTTGGGCCAGTGGTGTTCACCTCTACGGCGCGGTCGAGCCACTCCGTCATATAGGTGGGGTCGGCGACGATGCCGGCGGCGAGCGGGTCGTGGAGTGGGCACTCGCGTGTGCCAAATGTGCGCTGATAGACGTCGAGGTAGTGACTCAACACCTTGAGGGCAAACTTCGAACGCACCGAGCCGATCGCCTCAATGGCCTCGAGCTCCTTGGTGCGCAAGCGCGTGACCTGGGTCACATCAAGGCCAACCATGGTGACCGGCCACTCGGCACCGAAGACAAGGTTGGCCGCTTCAGGGTCGTGCCAAATGTTCGCCTCAGCGGTTGCGGAGGCATTCCCTTCGTGAGCAATCGCGCCGCCCATCACCACCACGGAGCGCACACGCCCCGCGAGGTCCGGGTCGAGGCAGAGGGCGAGGCCAAGGTTGGTCAGTGGACCAACGGCGAGCAGGTCAATCTCTCCAGGCATCTCACGGGTGAGGCGCAAGATCTGCGAAACCGCGTCTTCCGTGCCAGGCCCGCGCTTCGGCGCTGGCTGGTTGGTGTTGCCGAGGCCATCCTCGCCATGCACCCACTCGGTGGTAGCGAGCGGCTGCGCCATTGGCCGGCGCGCGCCGTAGGCGACTGGCACGTCGTCAAGGCCGCAGAGCTCGAGGAGGCGACGAGCGTTGACGGCGGCAAGGTCGGAGGGGATGTTGCCGTGCACGCTGCCAACAGCGATGAGTTCTACGTCGCTGCGCCCAGCGAGGTGGAGCATGGCGATCGCGTCGTCGATCCCCACGTCGGCGTCAAGCAAGATCTTTCGGCGTTCCATAAGGCGGTGAGTGTACGGGTTTCATCCCCGATCTGCGTGCCTGATGCGCGGGGAGCCCCTGCTACGATCGCCCAGAGTTATTCAGAGAAGGCGAGGGGATTCATGCCACACCTGGCACTCGTGGTGCACTCGTACGTAGATGAAGATCCACGGGTTCGCCGCGCCGCCCGCGCCGCCGTTGCCGCCGGATGGCGGGTCAGCATCGTCTCCCTGCAACGTGACGGCGATCCGGCTCGTGGCGAGCTTGATGGGGCGCAGCTCTACCGCCAACCAGTCCAGCGCCATCAAGGGGCGGGGATCAGCACCTACGTCGTTGAGTACGGCCGATTCGCCGTTCTGGCCGCACGCGAACTGCTCCGCATTGATCGCGCACAGCCGATCGATGTGGTCCATGCCAACAGCGTCCCTGACTGGCTCGTCTTCGCGGCACTCCCACTGCGCCGTCGCCATCGCATCGGTCTGATCCTGGATCTTCACGAGGCATCCCCGGAGCTTTTCCGCATGCGCTTCGCGCGATCATCGCGCTCGCTCCTGACCCGAGTCGCCGCCCGGGCGATGGTCTCGCTTGTCGCGTTTGCTGAACGTCGCTCTATTGCCATCGCCGACTGGGTCTTCGTCACTGCCCCTCGCCTGCGCGATCGGCTGGTCAAGATCGCCCCTCGACGCGCAGATTCGGTGGAGGTCCTCCTCAACGTCCCCGAGACGCAGCGCTTCGCCGCCGCTTCAGCAAGTGATCGGACATGGATGGCAGACGGAACGCTTCGACTTATCTATACCGGCGCCCTCACGCCAATCTACGAAGTAGACGTCATCATTCGCGCCGTTGCGCTGCTGCGCGCTGCGCCAGCACCGCTCCCAGTGCACCTGGTCGTGGCAGGTCGCGGTGATCGCGAACCCGCACTTCGAGCACTTGCGCAAGAACTTGGGGTCGCGGATGCGGTGGAGTTCCTGGGCCGTGTGCCATTCGAGGCGGTGCCGGCGCTCATTCGCGGTGCCGACATTGCACTGGCACCAACGCGTCTCGACGAGTTCACCGATCTCTCAATCTCGAACAAGGTGTTTGAGGGAATGGCCAGCGGCCGCCTCGTACTAGGGACACGGCTCAAGACCTTGGATGATCTTGTTCCTGAAGCCTCGGTCGCACGTTACACATCGGGGAGCGCCGATGAGGCTGCCGCCGTGATTCGACGACTAGCGTCAGATCCAGCAGAACGCGCGAGCCGCATTGCGTCTGGCCTCGCGGCGATTCGCGGCGGCCTCAGTTGGGAGGCGGCTGGTGCCGCCTACGTGGAGCGACTTACCGCGCTGCTGCCGCCGCCCGCCGACCCTCGGTAACCCAGGCACTTTTCGGCACCGGCTGCTTCGGCGGCCGCTCGCCAAAGCGTCGCTTCCATTCGCGCCGCCCCGAGAGGTAGCGCGTTACCTCAAGATCGGCCGCCTTGATCGCGGCACCCCGCAGCCAGATGCGATGCAGCTGAAAACACTTCCGCGCCCACGCATCGCCGTGAGAATCTCCACTGATGAGGTGCGAAAGCTCGTGCAGAGCGGTTCCCTTGTCGTAGGAGCAGAGGAACATCTCGCCCGTTTCAGTGATCACCCACCCGAACGGATGTGCTGGTTCACGTCGCGTTCCGGTGTGGTCGTGAATGCGCACCCACTCCAGTTTGCGCTTGGCACGCGCCGTGGCCTTTGCCAGGAGCTCGAGCGTTGGGCGCCAGTGCGGCCAGGCCGCAGTAGTAAAGCCACGCATCGGGCGAACCTCGAAGGGGAGGTCGAGCGCCCACTTCGGCGCCTCGGTCCAACGCCCGGCGATTTTTACGCGATACATACGGCTCATGAGTTCACCCTATCGCGAACCACGTATTGGTGGCGTACCACCAGCGCTTAGCGAAGGGCGCTTGCCCCAACAGAGCGCACCCGCTTCAAGAACGCTCGGGTACGGGCATCGCGCGGCGCGCCAAAGATCTTCTCGGGGGAACCCTGCTCAATGATGCGTCCGCCCTCGAGGTAGCAGATACGGTCAGCAACATCGGCGGCGAAGGCCATCTCATGGGTGGCAATCAGCATGGTTGCGCCGCCCTTTGCGAGTGCGCGCAGCGCCTCCAGCACATCGGCAACCAAGACTGGATCAAGCGCACTGGTGATCTCATCGAGCAGCAAGACCTTCGGCTCCGTTGCAAGTGCACGCGCGATGGCCACGCGCTGCTGCTGCCCGCCCGAGAGGCTGTCGGGATAGGCGTTCGCTTTTGCGGCAAGGCCGAGCTGCTTCAAGAGTGCGCGGGCACGCTTCTCTGCCGCAGCGGCGGTCAGGCCGAGTGCCACGCGC
Organism: Chloroflexota bacterium; assembly: GCA_947483025.1. Next base: position 3,263 of record CANKMK010000076.1, read on the forward strand.
GGCGCAAGCGCCACATTCTCAAGCGCAGTGAGGTGTGGGAAGAGGCTGAACCCCTGGAAGACGATGCCGAGCTGGCGACGCGTCGCATCCGCATCGCGGTCATCAGCGCTCACCGCGCGACCGTCAAGCGTGATGCTTCCTCCGTCAATCGGCTCAAGAAGATCGGCGCAGCGGAGAAGGGGCGACTTTCCGGAACCCGAGGCGCCGATCAGGCAGACAACCTCGTGTTCGGCGAGGGAGAGGTCAATCTTGTCGAGTACCAGGGCGCGCCCGTAGCGCTTCGAGATGCCGCGCAGCTCAAGCACCGGCGCGGCTGCCTGCTTCGCCGCCTTGCGGGCCATCAGCGCGTTCCTCCCTGCTGGGCTGCGCGATCCTTCGCCGCGAGGCGGTCAACCAGGCGTGTCATTGGGATCGTGATCACCAAGAAGATCAGCGCGGTCGTCATGAGTGGCGTGAAGTTGAAGTTGGCCGACTTCAGGATCTGCGCCTGCTTGAAGGCCTCAACGACACCGAGAATCGAAACGAGCGCCGTATCTTTCTGGAGGCCGATGAAATCATTCAACAGCGGCGGCACCACGCGTCGCAGCGCCTGCGGCAGCACGACGTAGCGCAGTGCCTGGAAGCGCGACAGGCCGAGCGCCCGTGCGGCGCGCTCTTGCGATGGGTGAATGGATTCAATGCCGGCGCGGTAGACCTCGCTCACATAGGCGCTGTAGATCAGTACGAGCGTCACGAGCGCCCAGAAGAAGGGCTCTTTCGGCACGCCAGGGAGGCGCAGC
>CANKMK010000077.1 GCA_947483025.1 Chloroflexota bacterium
GGATGAGATCGGCACGCCGTGGTGCATCTGTGTCGACGTTGACTCCATGGATGACAACGCCGTGACCGTGCGCGATCGCGACACCATGGAGCAGGAGCGCGTCAGCGCCGATCGGCTGGAAGAGTTCTTCCTCGCGAAGTTGCGCGCCTCGCGCCCTTAGGCTTCGGTCGCACCCGTCGGCTGCTTGCCAGCTGGCCAGTAGAGTTCCTTGTGGATCGCCCCTTCAGGTAGGCCGTACGCCGAAAGTTCGCGCTCAGCTGCGACGATCATCTCGGGGTTTCCGCAGAGATAGGCGATCGCCTCGCTGGCGTTGACACCAAGATCACGCAGCGCTGACTGAATGATGCTCTCGACGCGGCCGGTGCGACCCGTCCAGCCAGCATTGAGTGGATCAGCCGGCCGCGAGATTGTTGGAACGTAGGTGGCCGGATAGCTGCCACTCTTCTCCCATCCCTCAATCAGATCGCGGTAGCCGATGTCGCTGACGTAGCTCACACCATTGAGGTAGATCGCACGTCGCGGGGCACCGTCGTCGGCGAGGGTGCGCGCCATGCTCACGAACGGTGCAATGCCTGTGCCCGATGAGACGTAGATCTGCACACGTGTGTCGGCCGGTTCCATCGTGAACTTCCCCTTCGGTGCGAGCACACGCAGTCGGTGGCCGACGGGGAGCGAGAAGACAAGCGGCGTAAATGCGCCACCACGCACGAGTCGAAGGTAGAGCTCATAGCCGCCATCAAGCGCGCGCGCTGATGAGGCAACGGAGTAGGGGCGCTGCACGAACTTCTCGCCCACCTTTACGCCGATCGTTACGTACTGGCCGGGCTCGAATGGGGTCGGTACGCCGTCAGGCTTGATCCAGACGCGCGCGAGCGTGTCGGTATCGTCGATGCGTGCCGCGAGGGTGGCGTTGTAGGCGGGGTCATCGGCCAGGATGCCGAACGAGGCGGGGGTCGCTGCCGTCTCTGCCATGGGGCCTCCTCGCAGTTGACGCGACGCTGAGCGTCGCCGTTGCAGGGGAGTGTAGGGGAGGGGGCGTGCGGGCGCCTTGGTCTTGGGGAGGGTCAGGCTGCTATTCTGCGCCCAACAGCGCTTGACACCCACGGGCAACTGCTTTGTCCGATCACGAAACCGCAAAGGAGGTCCCCCCACCGATGGCTTCCGGGAGCGTTGCTGAGATCAAGAGCCGACTCGCCGTCGCCGACGTCGTCGGCGAGACGGTCGCGCTGCGCAAGGCGGGCGCCGCGTTCAAGGGCCTCTGCCCGTTCCATGGCGAGAAGACCCCCTCTTTCGTGGTCACGCCCGCCCGCGAAACCTGGAAGTGCTTCGGCTGCGGCAAGGGGGGCGACATCTTCACCTTCGTCATGGAGCGCGATAGCCTGCCATTCGGCGAAGCGCTCACCCTGCTCGCCGCCAAGGCTGGCGTCACGATCGACGACCGCAGTCGCGCCGAAGATGCGCGAAAGGTGCGCCTCCGCGATGTGCTCGAAGGTGCGGTCAGCTTCTATCACGCCATCCTCACCTCACACGAGCTCGGACGCCCCGCCCTCGACTACCTGCACTCGCGCGGATTCACCGATGAGACGATCGAGGCGCAGCGACTAGGCTGGTCACCAGATTCTTGGGACGCCTGCTCCAAAGCACTCGCCGCAAAGCGCGGCGCAACGCCCGCGGAGCTTGCCGCCGTTGGCCTCACCACCGAACGTGATGGCGGTCGCGGCGCCTATGACCGTTTCCGCGCCCGCGTCATCTTTCCGATCCGCGATGCGAACGGGAAGGTCACCGGCCTCGGTGGTCGCCTCCTTCCTGAAGATGACAAGCGTGGCGATCGTGGACCGAAGTATCTGAATAGCGCAGCGACCGAACTCTTCGATAAGTCGCGCACCCTCTATCTCATCGACAAGGCGAAGCCGGCGATGCGCAAGAGTGGCACGGCGGTGCTCGTTGAGGGATACACCGACGCACTGATGGCGCATCAGTCGGGATTCACCAACGTTGTCGCGAGCATGGGCACCGCACTTACTCCTGCGCAGGTCGCGCTGCTCTTGCGTTACGGATCAAAGATTCTTCTGGCGTATGACGTTGACGCGGCTGGTGCGAAGGCGGGCGCCTTCGGGGCAACCGAGCTGCTCCGTCTCGTGACCGAGCTTGGGAGCGCCGATGGTGGACCGTCGCTCGTCGATGTGGGGATCGTGCGCCTCCCCGATGGCAAAGACCCCGATGAGGTTGTCCGTGATCAACCAGAGGTGTGGCGCGCCGCAACGGAGCAGCCGATCCCTGTTGTCGAGTACCTGATCGATACCCATGCGCAAGCGCATGACTTAAAGGACCTTGGCGGTCGCAAGCGCGCCATCGATGGCATCAAGCCGATCCTTCGCAGCCTGCGCGACCCTATCGTTCGCGACGGCTACATCTCTGCCGCTGCGCGCCGAATCGGCGTAGACGAAAACTCGATTCGCGAGGCGATGATCCAGCGCGGTGCCGAGACGGCCGGCGCTGAGAGCCGTATCTCTGCCGATCGTGTGCGGGCCGCCGATGCCGACGGCGACATCGACTCCATCCTTGCCGGGGTAACGCCTCCCGAGGCCGAGCTGCTCCGACTCCTTATTGCCGCGCCCGCCGAACGGCTTCGGGTGCGCGACGTCCTCACCGATCAGCTCTTCACGAGTGGGCTGGCCCGCTCCCTCTGGCGTGGCTTGCGTGCGGCACTCGATGCCGGCCTCGAGGCGGGGACGACCGTCGATGCGCTGGAACGCCTACCCAGTACGATTGAGGGCGAAGAGCGCCGCCTGGCGCAAGCACTCTCGGTACGCCTTGGGGCCACCGTTGAGATCACGCGTATCCGAATCGGCATCGATCAGACCATCTTGCGGCTGGAGGCTGATCGCCTCGAAGAGGCGATGGCCTGGTCGCGTAGCGAGATCGCCGAAGCGGAGCGCGAGGGTGATGCCGCTCGAGTTCGAACCCTGATGGAGGCTGAACGAGATCTAGGACAAAAGCGAAAGGCGCTCGACCGACGCTTCTTGGCGTCGGGAGTGCTCACAGCGGCAAAGGGGGGGAGCAAGTGACGAAGGCGAAGCAGGCAAACAAGGTGACCACCAGTACGCCCGTAAAGGCAGCGCCAGTGAAGGCCGCATCAACCAAGGTCGCCCCAAAGGCTGTCGTGAAGCCCGTCGCAAAAGTTGCCCCGAAGCCAGCCGCTAAGCCGACGGCGAAGGTCGCCGCGAAGCCTGCCGCCAAGCCAGCCGCGAAGCCAGTTGCGAAGCGCGGAACGCTCGCAACCACAAAGCCGGCCCCAAAGCCTGCCGCGAAGCTGGCCCCGAAGAAGTCAACGCCAACGAAGGCCGTCGCAAAGCCCGCCACCAAGTCAGCACCGAAGGGCACCGCTAAGCCGATCACAAAGCCGACCGCCAAGCCGAAGCCGATTGCGAAGCCAGCTCCAGCGAAGGGGAAGAAGTCCGCCTCACTCGCGACTTCGCCCGCAAAGTCGAAGGCGAATACGACGAAGCCAGTAAAGGCGGCACCAACTGCAACAGCCGCCCCTGCAAAGGCGCAGGGGAAACTTGCGAAGGGGAAGGCAGCGTCCGGCCCCACGGCGAAACTCGAAGGCGTCGCTGAGCCTGGTGCTGCAGATCTCGCCGAGATTGAGGTTGATGGCGTTGAGATGCTCAGCCCAGAGGCGGCGGCCGCACTCCTTGTTGCCGAGGTTGCGCCAGAGACACCGAAGCCTGAAGTGGCCGAGCCAGTTGCGGAGTCAACGGGTGTCGATGACCCAGTCCGCATGTACCTCAAGGAGATTGGCCGCGTTGGACTTCTCACCGCCGAAGAGGAGGTTGTTCTCGCCAAGATGATCGAGCTCGGCGAGCAGATGGCCGACGAGCCGTGGAAGGCTGTTTACAACCTGCACCAGTGGACCTATCACGAGACCGAACTCAAGACGCGCAAGAAGAAGGAGTGGTACCGCCTGGATCCGGCGCTCGCCGCCAAGGCGCACGCAAC
>CANKMK010000078.1 GCA_947483025.1 Chloroflexota bacterium
AGAGAGGATTGCTTCGATCCAACCTTGCAGCCGAACGGGCAGGTTCCGCAGTCGCTGCACTCGGCGCGGTTCATTTGGATGCGCTCGCTGCTCCAGCCGAGCTTCTCGGCGCCACGAATGATCGCCTCATCCTTGAACGGCACATCCTGCGAGTCCTTTGCACCAATCTCTTTCAGCACCGCGTCCAGGTCGCCTGTAAACTCGCGCCCACTGGCACCAGTGACGCCGTGTTCCCCCTCCCACTCCTCGCGCACCGGCTGAGGAATTGGGATGGCAGTCATCCAGTTCACGGTGGTGCCACCGCCAACGGTGCCGCCGGCAAGGATGGCGATATGGGCATCGGCGGTGGCGGTGAAGCCCGAGTCGAGATAGAGGCGCTCGTAGGCGTCGCGCTCCTTCGTTGGGAAGGTCTCTTCGGTGTAGAGGCCACCCGCCTCAATGACGAGCACCTCGCGACCAGCGGCGGAGAGGTCGCGCGCAATGCTCCCACCGCCGGCGCCCGAGCCGATCACCAAAACATCGACGGCAATTCGTTCTGCGGGGCCCGGGTCGAAGGCGGTGATCTTTGTGACGTTGGCCGTGGCTACGTTCGGTGTCGGGTTGTAGCCGATGCCGCTGAGGCGTGTCCGTACCAGCGCATCGGCAGGCTCGTCGGCATCCGAGTAGGCGATGAACGAGAGGAGCTTGCGGAAGACGGCGGCACCGCTGCGGAGCATTGGTACGGGATGTTGCACCCAGCGGCGCAAGAACTCGTCGCGCTGCGTCGCCTTCAGCGTGCCGAATCGCGCGAGGCGTCCGCCAATGAGCAGACTGCCGACACGGGTATCGAGAAGGTTGAGCACCAGCCGAAGCTGGCCGTGGAGGGCGGGGTCAACCACTTTGGCGATCGCCGTCTCCGCAGCGGCGGCACGTGCGGCACCACCGCCGGCGACGAATCCCTCTGCCAAGGCGGTGAGGGTGCGGCGCTGAGACTCGCTAAAGATGCCCGCCGACGGCGAAGCGGATGGTGTGGGTGCGGATCGCTTAGCGGTAGCCATGCGGCATATCTTGCCTCTTTATGCGTGCGTCGGCTGACGGTGGCGCGCCGCTGGGGTACGATCGGCACCGTTGGCGCGTGGCCAAGCGGTAAGGCACCTGCCTCTGGAGCAGGGGATCCTAGGTTCGAATCCTAGCGCGCCAGCCAACTCTTCCAGTGCAGTTCTGCGCTCAGCGCAGCGTGTCGAGCCAACTGCCGACCGCGTCAATGAACGCTGGCACATCCTCTTCAAACGGCACATGGCCGATCCCTGGCAGCACGACCCACGCCGCATTCGGCAAGTCGGCACGGAGCACCTCTCCGCTTGTTAGTGGCACCCAGCTGTCGTCTCTCCCCCAGAGGATCAGCGTTGGCGGCGTACCTGCCGCCGCACTGAGTGTGGCAATGGTTTCAGGGAGTGCGTTCTTGGCGCCATCGCGAACGATGCCGAGGAGCGCCAGGTCCCAATCGCGCAACTGTGATGATGCGGCGTAGCCGGCAACCAAGGTTGGCGTGACGGCGCTCTTCACGGCAAAGGCAGAAGAGAGCAGCTCACCAAACGTTGCGGGGGTGAATGCGTTGCGGATGGCAATGCGGGCGATGCGCCGGACGGGTGGCACTTCTAGTAGTGCAGCGGCAGTGGAGGGCGAACTACTGACACCACCCTTCGGCTGCACCACGGCGGCATCGATGTAGGCAAGCCCGGCCACACGCTCTGGAGCGAGGGCGAGCATCCAACTGATGACGTTGCCGCCCATGCTGTGGCCGAGCAACACGGCGCGATCAATGTTGAGCTGGTCGAGGACCGCAAGGGCGAAGGTGGCTTGTGCCTTATGGCTGTAGTCGCGCCCCCACGACTTCTCGGAGAGGCCGAACCCCGGCAGGTCAATGGCAATCACATGCCATCCGCGCGCGGCGAGTGGCGCCATCAGATCGCGGTAGCCGTATGTGCTCCCGCCGAAACCGTGAATCAGCAGCAGGGCAGGATCTTGCGGATCACCCGCCTCGGCGACAACGCTCTGTACGCCATCGGCGGTGATGAGCCGTGCACCGGGCGCGGCGGCTGCTGCCAGGAGCGTCGCTGGGTCGGCGTCGGCACCCTTCGGCACATCAATCAGGTAGGGGAGCGTGGTGAGGCCCGCCAGCAGAACGAGGAGTGCGATTCCGATCTTACGCAGTCGCTTCATGATGCTGAGGATAGCGCGCCGGTAATCGTGCGGTAATCCACTTCGCTAGAATGGCGCCATGAGCAGCACACGCGTTCTCTTTCTTTGCACACACAACAGTGCGCGCTCCCAGATCGCTGAGGCGCTCCTGCGCTCCCGTGGCCGAGGGGCCTTTGAGGTGGAGAGTGCCGGCACCGAGGCGACGCTGGTTCGCCCCCACGCCCTCACGGTGCTGAGCGAGATCGGCATTGATGCGTCGGCTCAAACTAGCAAGACGCTGCACCAGTTCCTTGATGAGCCATTCGACTATGTGATCACCGTCTGTGACGCGGCGAACGATGCCTGCCCGATCTTCCCAAATGGCGGACAGCGCGAGCACTGGTCGCTGCCAGACCCATCGAAGGTCGGCGGGAGCGAGGAGCGTCAGCTGGAGGCGTATCGCGAGGTGCGCGACGATCTGGAGATTCGCATCATGGAGTTCATCCGCCAGGTTGGGACGGGAGCGACGAGCTAGCGGCGGCCTCGCTGCAAGCGAATCATCTGCGCCTTGGCGATCAAGTCGCGCGGGAAGTCCAACAAGATCGGCTCGTAGCCAAGTGGAATCTCCATATGAAGTCCGGCCTTCGTCAGCTTGCGCACCAGGCTCAACTTATCCATCTCGTCAGGGGCAACGAAGCTGACCGCCTCACCGAGTGCGCCCGCGCGACCGGTGCGGCCGATGCGATGCACGTAATCCTCAGGGTCGAACGGGAGCTCGTAGTTGACGACCGCAGGGAGCGCCTCGATGTCGAGGCCGCGCGCCGCAACGTCGGTGGCGACCATCACGCGCGCCTCGCCGGCCTTGAATGCAGCAAGGGCACGATTGCGCTGCTTCTGATCCTTGTCGCCGTGAATCTCCACCACGGTGTGCCCATCGCGATGCAAGAAGTCGCCGAGTCGATTCGCTTCAACCTTGCGGTTTACGAAGACGAGCGCCTGCTCCCACGGCTTGGTGCGCAGGAGATCGCTAAGGAGCTGTCGTCGGCGTCGGTCGTCGACGGCCATGATCACCTGGCGAACGTTCTCGTTGGTCTGGTTGCGTCGCGCAACCTCAACGGTGATCGGATCTCGTAGGAAGTCTTGCGCGAGCGCTCGGATCGGCTCAGAGAAGGTGGCGGAGAAGAGGAGGCTCTGGCGCTGCTTTGGAATCATGGCGAGGATGCGCTTCAGGTCGGGCATGAAGCCCATGTCGAGCATGCGGTCGGCCTCATCGAGAACAAGGATCGACACCTGCGAGAGATTCACCGTCTTGGAGTTGGCGTGATCGAGGAGTCGGCCCGGCGTTGCGATGAGGATCTCGAGTCCGGCAAGAAGCATCTTCTGCTGTGGTGGCATCGGCACGCCGCCGTAGACGACGCCGCTGCGCAGTGGCAAGTGTCGACCGTAGGTCGCGGCGCTCTCAGAGATCTGCACGGCGAGTTCGCGCGTTGGCGTGAGGACGAGTGCGCGCACCGGATGGCGAGCAGGGCTTGGCGAGGTGGAGGACATCGGCTTGAGCAGCTGCAAGATTGGCAGAACAAATGCGGCAGTCTTCCCCGTTCCCGTCTGGGCGGCGCCGAGAAGGTCGCGGCCCTGAAGGACGTGTGGAATCGCCTGGGCCTGAATTGGGGTCGGTTCGGTGTACCCCTCGTCAGCGACGGCTCGTAGGAGTTCGGGGGCAAGTCCTAGTTCAGAAAAATCGGGCATCAGTTGGGCAAGCGTACCCGAGAG
>CANKMK010000079.1 GCA_947483025.1 Chloroflexota bacterium
CCCAAGATGTCGCTGAGGATGGTGATGCGGCCGCGCAGGCGCACCTCTTGCTCGGCGGCAGAACCGGCGCTCGGGAATGCTGGCAGCTGGTCGAGCAGGATGTTGAGCTTGGCGGTGACGCCGGTGTTACGCGTGGCGCGCAGGCGTCGGCGTAGCTCTGGGCCGGTGGCCTCAACACCGAGCAGGTTCAGCAGCGTGCTCTTTGGGTCGAGCGTTGAGAGCACGTACGGCGCAATGATCTCTTCGCCGCTCGCGAGCGCCACGCCCGTTACGCGACCGTCGCGCTCGGTGATGGCGGTGACTTGTGCGCCAGTGCGAATCTCGGCGCCGAAGCCGCGCGCCGCATCGGCGATTGCGCTGATGAGTGCACCTGGGCCGCCGATCGCCACGACTGTTTCGCCCGATGCGCCTCCGTCGGCGCCGTCACCGGTGATGCTGTCGAAGAGAAGTGACGCACCGGTGCCTGGTGAGATTGGTCCGCTGGCGTTGTAGCGCGAGCCGCGCCAGGCGATGAGCGCTTCAAGATGATCGTCGTTGATGTACTCGTTCACCAGGTCGGCTGCCGACATTGGGAGCATGCGCAGAATCTCGCGACCATCGCCCTCTTCGAGGCCACTAAACGGCGCGCGGAAGGCGAAGCCGGCGAGCAGCTCGGCGACCGACTTGCCGCCGTCGAGATCTGGCGGAATGCCGTCGAGGACCTTCTCGAAGTAGGCGCCGACGCGTCGGAGTCGCCCGTCGAGCTTCAGGTAACCGGCGGCTGTTTTTTCACCATTGGGGCGTGTAGCGAGTTCGGCGGCGGTGCGCTTGGCGTCGCGCCAGAGGGTGATGGCGGTGCCGTTCGTTGGGTGCGGCGCGAAGTTGCGCGCCTCTGGCTCCACGAGCTTCACCTTGCCTTGCAGGCCAAGGTCGCGGGCAACGCGCGGTCGGAAACGACCAACGGTGTGCGCGAGCATTGGGGCGCGAACGCCGTCGACATCGCCGGTGAGCGCCATGCCACCGAGTTCGGTGCGGGCTTCAACGAGGATCGTCTTCACGCCGGCGCGCGCCAGGTAGGCGGCGGCAACAAGGCCGTTATGGCCACCACCAATTACCACCACATCAGCAGTGGCGGCGGGCTTGCCGGCGCGCGGCGCCTTCTGCACCTTTGGTGGCAGCTCGGTCTTGGCCGTGGCGGTTGGCTTCAGCGTCTTCGGGGCGGCCTTTGGTGCGGACTTCTTGGCGGCCATTACGCCTCCCCTCGCTTGCTCTTCAAGATCTCGAGTGCAGCGAGTCGGCCTGGGGCCGCCATGATGCCGCCGCCCGGGTGGGCCGAGGAGCTGGCGAGCCAGTAGTCGCGGATCGGTGTCTTGTAGCGCGACCAGCCGCTGACCGGTCGGTTGAAGGCCATCTGCTGTACCAGGATCTCGCCCTGGAAGATATTCCCTTCGGTGAGGCCGATGGTGCGCTCGAGGTCGAGCGGGGTCATGATTTGGCGCCCCACGATCTTGTCGCGGAAGTCGGGTGCGAATTCAGAGATGGTGTCAACGACGAGATCGCCGAACTGTTCCTTGATGTTGTCCCAGCCGCCGTGCTCTGGCGCCAACTTATGCGGCGCGTACTGCACGAACGCGGTGGCGACGTGCTTCCCTGGTGGGGCCATCGATGGGTCGACGAGCGTTGGAATCAACATGTCGAGGAACGGACGCTTGCTCGGATGGCCATGCTTCGCGTCGTCGTACGCCTTCTCCATATAGTCCGGGCTTGGCGAGATGCTCACCGTGCCCATGAGGTGACCGTTTCCTGGCGGGGCCGCCGTGAAGGTTGGGAGCCCGTCGAGGGCAAAGTTCACCTTTGCCGAGCTGCCGCGGAACTTGAAGTTGCGGATCGCGGTTTCGAAATCCGTTGGAAGTGAGCCGGCAGGAAGCATGTCGAGGAAGGTGTGCTTCGCGTCGGCCGCCGACACGATGGTGTCGCCGTAGACCTCTTCGCCAGATTCGAGAACCACGCCGATCGCCTTGTCGCCGCGCAGCAGCACCTGCTTCACTGGCGCGTCGGTGCGGGTGATGGCGCCGAACGACTGCGCGGCGCTCGCAATGGCTGCCGCGACGGCGCCGGTGCCGCCCTGCGGCAGTGCCCACTCGCGGAACGAGCCGTCGATCTCGCCGAAGTAGTGATGCAAGAAGACCATGCCGGTGCCCGGGGACTTGATCCCCAAGAAGGTGCCGATGATTCCGGATGCCGACATGGTGCCGATGAGCGGCTCCCCCTCGAACCAGCGGCGCAAGAAGTCGTAGGCGCTGCCCGTGATCAAGTCGAGGAGGGCACCCTTGGTGCGCAGCGGTAGGTGACCGAACTCCTTGGCGAGGCCGGCGTACTCGAGCCACTCCTTCGGATCGCCATACGGGTCGGGTGCGGGCATGTCGATCGCCGGGCGAATGAAGCGAGTGATGTCGGTAACCGTCTGCTTGAAGTCGTCGTAGTTGTCGGCGTCGCGGTGCGACCACTTGCGAATCTCGCGCAGGGTGTCGGCGTGGTCGGTGCGGCGATCGAGGTAGCCGTCCCAGTGCGGCGTGTAGGTGCCGACCGACGGCGCCATCTGCAGGCCGTGCTTGGCGAGGTCAAGCTCGCGAATCACCTGTGGGCGTAGCAGGCTGACGAGGTACGAGGCGACCGAGAACTTGTAGCCCGGCACGGGCGACTCGGTGAGGGTGGCGCCACCCAGAACGGAGCGGCGCTCGAGGACGATGACCTTCAGTCCGGCCTTTGCGAGGTACGCCGCGGTAGTGAGGCCGTTATGCCCACCACCCACAACGATCGCGTCGTACCGTTCTGCCACTGTTCCTCCCAACCTCGCCCCGAATCGCTAGGATGCGGGTGCGGGCAATGGTACCGCCTATGTCGCTGAGTGAGAGGGAGGGACGCATGCCGCTCGAGACGCCGTTCCACTCCCGCACCGCGGAACTGAACCAGGCACGCCGCTGGCGCAACTGGTCGGGATTCTTCATCGCCGACTCCTATTTCCCAGCACACGACTTGGAATACCATGCAGTCCGCTTCTCGGCCGCCCTCTTCGATATCACCCCGATGTGCAAGTACCGCCTGACCGGTCCTGACGCCGCCAGGCTCGTCGACCGCGTCATCACTCGCCGTGTTGATCGCATCAAGCCGATGAGGGTCATCTACACCCCATGGTGCGATGAAACCGGACGTGTGTTGGATGACGGCACCATTGCGTTGCTCTCCGACGGCTCCTACTTCTGGACTGCCGCCGAGCCGCAGCACGGCTGGCTCGACGCCGCATCGGAAGGCCTGAACGTCACCATCGAAGACCAGACCGAAACGATCTGCGGACTCTCGCTGCAGGGGCCGCGCTCGCGCGACGTACTCTCCGCCGCCGTGGGTCGCGACATGAGCGACCTCGGCTTCTTCGGTCGCGCCGACGTCACCATTGGCGGCGTCGCCGTGGGCGTGTCGCGCACCGGCTACTCCGGCGATCTCGGCTACGAGCTCTTCATGCCCTTCGGCACGGCGCTCCCCGTGTGGGATGCGCTGATCGCGGCAGGCGCGGCGCACACGCTGCGCGTTGCTGGCATGGAGGCGCTCGATGTGGCGCGACTTGAGGCGGGCCTGATCATGGCCGGCGTCGACTACTTCTCTTCGCGCACCGCACATCACCCAAGCCAGGCGGTCTCGCCGTACGAGATCGGCTTCGATCGACTCGTGGACCTCGACAAGCCATCGTTCATTGGGAAGCGCGCCCTTATGGACGAAGTGGCCGCAGGCGGCCCACCAGACCGACTCGTTGGCCTCGAGCTCGACCTGAATGTGTTTGAGAATGCCTACCTTGACCTTGGCTACCCGATTGAGCATCCGCTGCGCGCTTGGC
>CANKMK010000080.1 GCA_947483025.1 Chloroflexota bacterium
AACGAGCAGCGCGTCGTCGTTACGGGGATGGGGGCGGTCTCGCCGCTCGGCCGTGGCGTCGCCGCACTTTGGGATGGTCTCCTTGCCGGACGCTCCGGTGTTCGCGCGCTGCAGGGCCTCGACTTGACGGGTCAAGAGGTCGACTTCGGCGGACAGGCGATCGACTTCGATCCTTCTGATGTGCTCGAACCGAAGCAGATCAAGCGCCTCGATCGCTTCACGCACTTCGCCATCGCCGCCGCCGCCGAGGCGCTCGCCTCGGCTGGGCTGCCACCACGCTTCGCTGCAGGCGAATCATCCGAAGGTGTGGCCACGATCATCGGCTCTGGGCTTGGTGGCGCAACCACCCTGTTTGAGCAGGCCGCCGTGTTCGCCGAGCGCGGCGCCGGTCGCATCTCGCCTTTCTTGGTCCCCGCCGCCATTGGCAACATGGCATCGGGCGAAGTCGCCATTCACGTTGGCGCACAAGGGCCATCGTTCGGCGCGGTGAGCGCCTGCGCCACCGCTGGTCACGCGATTGGTGAGGCGTACGAAATGATTCGCCGCGGCGACGCCACGGTCGCACTCGCCGGTGGCACCGAGGCGGCACTGCACCCAGTCGTAATCGCAGGATTCAATAACATGCGCGCTCTTTCACGCAGTGGCGCTTCGTCAACGGGTGGCAACCCTGCCGCCGCCTCACGACCGTTTGATAGCGGCCGCGATGGATTCGTGATGGCCGAAGGTGCGGGCATTCTGCTGTTGGAGCGACTCGACGTTGCCTTGGCCCGCGGCGCAACACCGCTCGCCGAACTCGTGGGCTACGGCGCCACCGCCGACGCGCTGCACATCACCCTGCCTGCGCCTGGCGGCTCTGGCGCCGTTCGCGCTGCACGTCGCGCACTCGCCAAGGCGGGTCGCACCGGCGCCGATCTCGATCACATCAACGCGCACGCCACCTCAACGCCAGAGGGCGACAAGGCGGAGCTCGAAGCGATCCGCACCATTCTCGGTGAGGGCTCGCGCGCCAGCGTCACCGCAACGAAGAGTGCCATTGGTCACACCCTCGGCGCCGCCGGCGGACTCGGCTCTATCGCCACGATCTGCGCGATGCGCGATGGTCGGGTGCATCCAACGCTGAATCTCACCGCACCAGATCCAGCCTCTGCTGGTCTGAACATTGTCACTGGCGCACCAGCTGCACAGCAGGTGAACCTGGCGCTGGTGAATGCCTTCGGCTTCGGCGGGCAGAACTCCGCCCTCCTCTTTGCGAAGTGGGAGGGGAAGTAATGGCCGAGAAGCGTCGCGTTCGACTGCAGAAGAGCGCTCGCCGCGCCCTTGAGGCGGCGCGCGATGCGGCACGTCGCGCACGCGGTGACGCACCCGAAGTTGTGCCATCAAGCGATGTAACGACACCGTCGACCCCAGCAATTGAGCGACTCGCCCCGCGAAATCCATCGCGCCTCATTGAGAGCGCACTTCCAGCGGCGGCCTCTGCAGCGCAGAGCACCCCACCACGACCGCGGAAGGGGGAGAGCCGCAGCGGTGCACGCCTTCCAGCAAACATGCCACTAACCACCGATGACGCCGCGCTGATTGAGATCATCGACCGCCTCGCCGTCGTCGCCGACGGGAGCGGCCTCGCCGAGGTTGAACTCTCATCTGGCGGCACGCGCGTGGTGGTGCGTAGCCGCAGCGCCGTGCAGGGGAGCCACGTGGTGGTTGCTGGCGCCGCAGCTGCGCCACAGACCACCGCCAGCGCGGCGCCGGTGCCACTCCCAACGGGAACAAAGCCAGCACAGGCCGCACCAGCGAGCGCTGCAGCGCCGAGCGGCCCAGTGGTGAACGCGCCACTCACCGGCATCTTCTACGCCGCCCCATCGCCAGGCGCACCCGCATTCATCTCGGTCGGATCGATCGTGGCGGTTGGGCAGCCGATCGGTCTCATCGAAGCGATGAAGCTCTTCAATGAGATCAAGAGCGACAAGGCGGGTCGCGTGGTGCGCATCATTGCCCAAGACGGCCTCCTGGTGAAGGCGAAGTCGCCAATCATTGAGGTAGAGCCAGCATGAGCGGCCCGCTCACCAATGGTGACGCAACACGCATTGGTGGTGAGACGGGCTTAGCCGCGCTGCCGAATCGCACGACCCACATCGTTGGCTGGGGGCATGAGGTGCCGAAGGCGGTCCTCACCAATGCCGACCTCGAGAAGATCGTGGAGACGAGCGACGAGTGGATCAGCACGCGCACTGGCATTCGCGAGCGACACATCGCCGGTGCTGGTGAGACCACCGCATCAATGGGTGCGATTGCCGCCGCTCGTGCACTCGCCGTTGCCGGTGTCTCTGCCGACTCGGTCGATCTGATTGTTGTGGCCACCCTTACGCCAGACCATCCGATGCCGAGCACCGCGGTGTTGGTGAAGGAGGCGATCGGCAGCCATCGCGCCGCCGCCTTCGATCTTTCGGCCGCCTGCTCCGGCTTCGCCTACGCGTATGCCGTGGCGCACGGCTTCCTCACCGCCGGTCTCGGCCAGCGTGCACTCGTTATTGGTGCCGAGTCGCTCTCGCGCGTGGTCGACTGGAGCGATCGTTCGACCTGCGTCCTCTTTGGCGATGGCGCCGGTGCGATCGTGTTGGATGCGCTCGATCTGCACGACGATCAGAACATTGCGACGCGCCCAGGCACGCTGAGCTTCGAACTCTCCGCTGATCCGTCGGGGGCATTTGCCCTCTGGATCCCTGGCGGTGCAGGTGACGACGCCGATCCGTTGATCAAGATGGATGGAGCGAAGACCTACGTCTATGCAACGCGCACGATGGCTGCGGTGGCAACAGCGGCGATTGAACGCGCCGGCCTTACCGTTCCACAAGTGGATCTCGTCATCCCGCATCAGGCGAACCTGCGCATCATCGAGCACGTCTCTAAGGCGATTGACTTTCCGATGGAGAAAATCTTCGTCAACCTCGATCGCTACGGGAACACCTCCGCCGCAAGCATTCCGATCGCCCTCTCTGAGGCGGTCGCCGCTGGGCGCTTGAAGCCCGGCGATGTCTTCTGCACGGTGGCCTTCGGTGGCGGCTACACCTCGGGCGCCTTCGTTACGCGATGGGATGCCGACCCTGCTCACGGCACACGCGCCGCTACGGTGGATGCGAGCACGATCAAGATCAAGCGCCCTGAAGGTGGGGCGAAGGCGGCAGTGGTGCCAGCGGCGCTCAAGGCACTGCTAGACGCAAAGGGCCGCTAAGCGCGACACTAGCCACAACAGTCCCAACAGAGGAGGTTCCATGTTTGAGCTCAACGGATACGCCGCCATCGTCACCGGAGGTGCCCGCGGCATTGGTCGCGCCATCGCCGTCGCCCTCGCCGACGCAGGCGCCGACGTGCTGATCACCTACAAGGGGAACACCGCTGCGGCCGATGCCGTGGTTGCCGAGATCGCCGCCAAGGGTCGCATGGCGATTGCCATGCAGGCCGACGCCGCCGACCCCGATAGTGCGGTCGCCGTGGTCGCGAAGGCGATGGAGTCGTTCGGCAAGGTCGATCTGCTCGTCAACAACGCCGGCATCACCCGCGACACGCTCATCCTGCGCATGACCCCCGAGCAGTGGCGCGAGGTCATCGACACGAATCTTTCGGGCGCCTTCTATATGACGAAGGCCGCGGTAAAGGAGATGCTGCGCGCCAAGAGCGGCCGCATCGTGAACATCACCAGCGTCTCGGGTCAGGCGGGGAACGCCGGCCAGACGAACTACAGCTCGGCGAAGGCGGGCATGATCGGCCTTACCAAGGCAACCGCCCGCGAAGTGGCGAGCCGCGGCATCACCGTGAACGCGGTGGCGCCAGGATTCATCGTCACCGAACTCACCGCCGA
>CANKMK010000081.1 GCA_947483025.1 Chloroflexota bacterium
CCGGAGTAATGGTCACGGAACCAGTTGAATTGAGGTACTTGTTCCAGACGATCAGCAGCGCGCCCGTGGTCCCCGTTGCGGTTCGCAACGTCAGGGTGCCGAGGAGCAGGGCCTTCATTGATCCAGTCACCCTTGCAGCATACGGGTTCCCGCCTTCGGTGGTCGGTATACTCAGCCCATGCCAACGAACGTTGCCCAGTCGTATCCCTACAAGCGCGAGAGCGAGTCGGACCGCGCCGCCGCCGTTGCGGCGACGCTCGCCGCCCGCGAAGGACTCGCTGAGAAGCTCAGCGCGGAGGCGCTCCCCTATGACGGGGCCGATGGTGACGAGGCGTGGGCCTGGCGCTGTCGTACGGCCGGCTGCCCTGGGGTACTCCACACGGCCGGCTACGCCCGCGAGAAGCACGCAATTGTCGCCCTCTGTGACGGCTGCGGCCTCATTGCCCTTCGATAGATGAGCGGCGAGCGCGTTCCTGAGATTGTGCCGATCAGTTCGGCGAACAAGCCGACCCAGGTCGAGATCGTGGGCGACCGAATTCGCATCGCCTCCCTTGAAGTGGTCGACCGTGCCCTTGCCGGCTTCCTCGAAAGCCGTTCCCCCGAGGACCGTGCCGAAACGGTAGAGCGCGCGATGCGCGTTGGCCTCATGGCCCTGCAGAGCGCCAGCGGCTCCATTGATGTGGATCATGTGCGCCGCGCCTTCGATAAGTTGCTCACCGATGCCGGCGAGTCGAATAAGAAGGCGACCGCCGAGGTCGAAGAGATTCTGCGCAAGACGTTCGCCAACGAGGGCGGTGCGCTCCCCGCAACCTTGGAGCGCTTCCTTGGTGACAAGGGCGAGCTTGCCCTCTTTACGAAAGACCTCTTCGACGAGAACCGCCGCGACTCGGCCCTCGGCAAACTGAACACCATCCTCGGCACCTACTTCGATGGCGATGCCAGCAAGCTCGCCCATCTGCTTGATCCAACGCGCGAGGCGTCGCCCCTAAGCGGCTTCCGCGCCGAGATCGCCAAGCGCTTCGACGATGTGCTGCTGAAGATCGTCGAGCTTGATGCGTCGCAGAAGGCGGCGAAGGGCGAGCGGAAGAAGGGAACGGCAAAGGGGGCCGACTTCGAGTCGCGCGTCATCGCCGAATACACCGAACTGCTCCGCGCCACCAACGACGAGATTGAAGGAACGGGCGGCGTCACCGGTGCAGTCCCCGACTCAAAGAAGGGCGACGCAGTAATCACCATCAACGGTCGTGACGCCTCCGCCAGCGTTCTGCGCATCGTGGTTGAGGTGAAGGACAAGGCGATGACGGGGCCCGCCATCGAGAAGGAACTTGCTGAGGCGCGCGAGAACCGCAAGGCGGAGATCGCTTTGATGGTCTTCAGCGAGGCGGCGGCCCCTGCTGGCGCATCGCCATTCGTGATTAGCCGACACGGCGTCTACTGCGTCGTTGATCCTGAGGCACCCGATGTCGCGATCCTTGAGGCCGGGTACCGACTCGCGCGTATCTCCGCGCTGATTCGCGCCAAGTCCGAGGGGAGCGGCGCCGACCTCTCAGCGGTGAAGGATGCGATCGACGCGCTCCGAAGCCGACTCGACTCTGTGAAGGAGATCAAGAAGACCCTCACGGCGATTGACTCGACAACTGAGAAGGCACGCGATGAGCTGGATGCCCTCCGCTCTGCAATCGTCACCGAGATCGATCGCATCGAAGAGCAGGTTCGGGCGAGCAGCGCCGCCGCTCACGGGCGGTGAGTAGGGCGATCGCCGATTGGCGGCGATTCCTTACCGGCCGCTACGCCGCCTTCCGCACCCTCGCCATCTCCGATGCCATCGCCGTCGCACTAAACGGCGATAGCCTCTCGATCCCGCTCATCACCACGCTTGGCGCATCCCCAGCACTTGCAACGCTGGTCGGCCTCTTCCCCTTCGTTGGCGGCATGCTGCAGGGGCTCATGCCAACGGCGCTGCGCAAGAGTGGTGGCGACCTACGTCGCCTCACCCTGCTGATCGGCGCGGCCGCCCTCCTGCGACCAATCCTGTACATCGCCGTGGTGGTTGCTATTGCCGCTGGGGTGCTCCCGCCGCTCGCCGGCATCGGTCTGATCGCGATCGGATTTGGCGTTGGCGCCACCGCGCAGGCCATTGCCGGTGCCAATGTGCAGACCTGGTTCGGCCGCATCCTCCCCGAGCGAGAGCGCCGCTTCGTTGCACCGCGTGCCCTCGCGATTCAGTTCGGACTCGGCTCTGTGCTGCTCGTTCCTGTGGCGCTACTGGTTCGCGTTGGCGAACAAGACTGGGGCGTGCTGATCTATGCACCGGCCTTCGTTGGTGGCCTCGTTGCCAGTCTCTTCTTCTTGCGAGCGCTACGCGGATTGCCACGACCGGGCGCTGTTTCGGCTGGTCGTGCCGCAACATCTGGCCCACTCTCCACACCAGTGCGCCGATTTCTTCGCACCAACATCATCTCGGCACTTGGCGCCGGATTTGCACCATACCTTTCGGTCTACGCGATCGTCGTTTTGAAACAAGATGCGGCGTACGCCATCCTCATGGCCGCGATCGGTTCTGCTGCGGCGCTCGTCGGCGCCGTCCTCATTGGTAATTGGCTGGAGCGCGGATCGGCGAGTCGCCTCTATCGCATCTCCCTGATCGTTCGTGGCGTAGGGATGGCGTCCTCGGCGCTCGCTGGGCCGTGGAACCCGTATGCGCCAATCGTGTTGTTGGTTGTCATCGTCATCATCACCGTCGGTTTCGCCGCCGGCATGCTTTCGGCGCAGGAGCGTGTGCTCCGGCTCGCCGCTCCTGGTGAGTCGATTCGAGCGCAGTCGGCCTACGGCGCCACGACCGCCGGCGCCCTCGCGATCGGCCAGCTGGCCGGCGTGGTGGTGCTCGCCCTCCTTCCTGTCGCCTACCCCACCTATGTCGGCATCTTCATCGTGACGGGGGCCTTCCGCCTCGTGGCGGCGGCGACCGCCGACGTGGGCGACGACTGGAACACCGCGACGCGCATCCACCACGGTGAAGAGATGCCCGCGGAGCCTGCCTTCGAGTCACAGCGCTAGGCGCAGGGCTACACTGACCCCAACGCCACCCCTCGTGGGGAGGCAAGAGCGTGCGAGCCGCCCGTGGCCCGCCCAAGGAGGGAAGCGATGCGCGTACCAGTAGAGATGCCCCGACTCGGCTACGACAGCGAGGTTGGCAAGATCGGCGCCTGGACGGCAAAGGTCGGCGACACCGTGACCGCAGGCCAGCCAATCGGCGAGCTCGAGACCGAGAAGGCCACCGTCGAGTTCGAGGCTCCGGTTGCCGGAACGCTCGTCGAGATCGTGCATGCCGCGGGCGCCGAAGTGGCCGTGGGCGCCGTGATCGCCTACGTCGAAGACGGCAAGTAAGCCGAACTCACACATGCCGAAGCCAGGGCGAACGCCCGTTGAATTCACACCAATGCGCACGGCGATTAGCCGTCGCATGGTCGAGTCCAAGTCAAAGGCGCCGCACTTCTATGTCTCCACCGACATCGAGATGGATGCGGTCGTTGCCGCCAACGAGGCGCTGAACGCCGGTCGCATCGGAGACGATCGCGTCACCCTTACTGCATGGTTGGTGCGCGCACTCGCGCAATCACTCGCCGCCTACCCCGCACTCAATGCAGTGTGGGAGGGCGAAGCGCTCGAGCGCTCCACGCCGATCAATATTGGCATTGCGATTGCGATTCCCGATGGACTTGTTGCGCCTGCACTCCTTGATTGCGCGACAAAAGATCTGGCCACCATCTCCACGGAGCTGCGTGACCTCGTTGCGCGCACCAAGATTGGCAAGCTGCGCCCTGCGGAATTCACCGAGCA
>CANKMK010000082.1 GCA_947483025.1 Chloroflexota bacterium
AGCCGACCGAGATAGGCGGGGACGATCGGCAAGACGCAGGGCGAGAGAAAGCTCAGCACGCCGGCGGCAAGCGCCGTGAGGGCGTTAACGCTCTCCATCGACCGATCCTGCAGCGCTACGCAGATGTGCAGCAATCTGCATCCGGCTGACGGCGAGTGGCAAGAGTCTCCCTGCAATCTCGAGTGCGGGGATCTGCTCCAGAAGCCGTGCATGCATCGCTGGATCCTCCTCGATGTTCACGACGCTGAGAGTGAGGCGAGCGCCCCCTTCAGCAACGAGTGTGCGCACGATCGCCTCCGTTTCTTCGCAGAGTTCGCACCCTGGGCGACCGTAGAGCGTGATGAGGGTCTGCTCCATGCGGGTATTCTCCCACGGCTGGTTCCTATACCCTACGGGGGGCCCCTGTAGCTCAGTGGATAGAGCGCCGCCGTCCTAAGGCGGGCGTCGTCGGTTCGATTCCGGCCGGGGGCACCATGAGGCGAGCCGGCGAACAGTCAAGGAGGAGACCATGGGCGAAGCGTCACGGATTCAGAAAGAGATCCCTGACTTCCAGCAGCCACCCGATGTTGGGGTGCTGCGAAACGGGGCGTTCCTGCGTCTCTGGATCGCCCAGCTCTTCACCCAGATCGGCGGCAACGTGGTGCTCTACGGGCTCACGGTGCTGGTCGCCGAGCGAAGCGGCTCTACCTCAACACTCAGCGCGCTCTTCCTGAGCTTCCTCGTTCCAGCCGTGCTCCTTTCACCAATCGCTGGCGTCTGGGTGGATCGACTCGACAAGCGGCTCGTCCTCATCGTCGCCAACCTCACCCGCGCGGGCGCCTTCTTCCTCATGCTCGGCAGCGTCGATTCGCTCGGCATCGTACTTCTCCTCAACATCTTGGCGAGCATCATGACCACCCTGTTCGCCCCTGCCGAGCTCGCAATGATCCCGCTCCTCGTTCGGCGCGAGCAGCTCACCTCAGCGAATGGGCTCTTCACCTTCACGTTGAATGCCGCCTTTGCGCTGGGATTTGCCTTGCTTGGCCCTGCGGTGGTGCGCATTGCCGGCCCAGAGGCGTCCATCATCCTTGTCGCCGTGCTCTTCCTGTTGGCAGGAATTCTCTGCTTCGGGCTCCCAGCAGCACCACCGCCAAAGATGGCCGGCAACATTCGATCCAATACAACGCAGGCCACCCGCACCACCACCAGTGAGTTGGTTGAAGGGCTGCGCTTCATGTGGCGTCACAGCTCTGTCCTCTGGTCGCTGGCCTACCTCGCGATCGCTGCCAGCGTTGTTGGGGTCATGGGGGTCCTTGGGCCCGACTACGTGCGTGACTCCCTCGGTCTCAATGCGCGCGACTTCTGGCTCGTCGTCTTGCCGATCGGCCTCGGCGTCGTGACAGGAATCCTGGCGCTCAATAGCTGGGGGTCCAATCTGCCACGCCGTCGCCTCATTGAGGGGGGACTCCTCGGCGTCGGCACAGGCCTGGCGCTGCTCGCCCTCGCCGTGCCAATTAGCCGTGCAATCTCCGATGGCGCACAACTATTGGGCGAGCTTCCACTCGACGCGGGCGCTTCAACTCTCGCGACGGTGATCTTTGTCGCCTACTTCGCGGGTGTCGCGTACGGACTTGTGGCGATCCCTGCTCAAACAGCGCTGCAGGAGGAGCTGCCGGAGGAGGTGCGTGGACGCGTCTTTGGCGTCTTGAACATGCTCGTCAGCCTCGGTAGCTTTGTGCCGATCATCGCTGTGGGCCCGATCGCTGATGCGGTTGGGGCGACCAATACGCTACTCGGCGTCGGTGTTGTCATTGTGCTCGTAGCCCTGGCCTCAATCGTGCGCGGGCCGCGGCGCCCAGCGCGCGCGTAACGTTTAGCTCGGGCTAGCCCCGCAGTAGGGCGACAGCGATCTCGCCCGCGAGGCGAGCGTTCGATTCCGCGAGGGCCAGATTGGCGGGAATTGAACGCGAATCTGTCGCCGCGGCAATCGCGGCCAAGATCTTTGGCGTGGCCTTCGGGCCAGTCGCTCCAGCCCGCTCAGCCTCGGCAAGCCCAGTGGCAATGGCATCGGCGATCTCTGCTGCTGGGATTTCTGCCTCAGTCGGGATCGGATTAGCGACGAGCATGCCGCCACGCCAGCCTAGTTTGGTGTTTGCCTTCGCAATCGCCGCAATCTCCGCTGCGCTCTCAACGCGATGGGAGAGGGCGAGGCCACTGCTGCGACTCCAGAAGGCAGGGAAGTGGTTCGTCTGGTAGCCGATGACCGGAACACTCAGGGTCTCAAGCACCTCAAGGGTTTTCGGCAGATCGAGAAATGCTTTCGCGCCCGCACTCACCACGATGACCGGATGGCGCGACATGGCCCCGAGATCTGATGACACATCAAAGGTCAGTTCGGCGCCGCGATGCACGCCGCCGATCCCACCCGTTGCAAAGACGCCGATTCCGGCAAGTCCAGCAATCGTGACGGTGGCGGAGACTGTGGTGACACCGGTACGCTTCGCTGCCATCGCAACGGGCAGGTCGCGCTCGGCAAGCTTCTCTTCGGCGGCGAGGACAAGTGCTTCGTGATGTGGCTCAATGCCCGCCCAGAGTTCGCCATCGATAACAGCGGTCACAGCTGGCACAGCGCCGGCCCCACGAATCGCAGCATTGACGCGATCGAAGCATTCGCGGTTGTAGGGGGCAGGGAGACCCATCTTTGAGGTGATCGTTGACTCGAGGGCGACAACTGGTTTGCCTGAGGCTAGTGCGGCTGCAACCTCTGCCGACTGACGAACCTTCATCTAGCCTCCCGCTCTTCGCTCTGCGTTGCCTGACGCTCCAGATGTCCCGCGGCAGCATCATGGCCGGCGGCCAGTGCATCCTCCCACGAATTGCCGCGAGCTCGCGCAACGAGGAGGCCTCCCGCAAACGCGTCGCCTGCACCCGTGCTGTCGATGCCCACTGGGAGAGGGTGTGCTGGGAGTGCAGCGAGCAACTCGCTACTCGCCGAACGCACCTCAGCAATCCCTGCGCCGTGTTTTGCGATGAGGATGGAGCCAGGGAGTGGGCGGTCAATCAGGTCGAGATAGTCACACTCCTCTTCGTTGGCGAACATGAGCGTTGGGGCGAGCTCGGCAAAGCGGCGGCGACTCTCTTCCGCCCCCCACGTACTCAACGCCCCAACCGACGAGGCATCAAGCGACGTCGGGATCCCCGCGTTTCGGGCGTGTGCGAAGAGCCGGATCGTTGTTTCCCCAAGTGGTTCGCCGAGCAGCGAGTAGGCGGGGGCATGGAGCCACGAGCCACCCGCAAGGGCGATAGCCCCTGGGTCGCGGAGGGAGAGTGCTGCCGCGCGGTCGGGGAGCATTGTTCGCTCACCATCGGGCTCCACCACCACCACAATGCTGGCGCTGCGACCGCCGCGCTGCAGGAGTGGTTCAACCCCAGCTCGCAGGAGGGCCGCCTCAAGGGCCTCGGCGGTGGCGTCACTCCCCACAGCGCCGATGAAGCGCGCCGCGCCCCCAGCGGCTACGGCTGCCACGGCAACGTTGGCGGCGCTCCCGCCGCGCCGTCGCGTGATCTGGGCGGCGGCATCGGAGCCGCGTCGCCAGGGTGCGTCAAGCCGCACGGCGATCTCGTCGATCAGGTCACCCACACAGACGATCAGTGGGGCGGAGGTAGCTGGGC
The DNA here is from genome assembly GCA_947483025.1 of Chloroflexota bacterium. The sequence goes on from CANKMK010000082.1 coordinate 3,652, forward strand.
CCACTCGTTCAATCATGCGGGGGAGTGTATCGGCTATCCTCTGGCTCCTTGGGCGGTTAGCTCAGTTGGTTAGAGCGCAGCCTTGACATGGCTGAGGTCACAGGTTCGAGTCCTGTACCGCCCACCAGTACCGAGAGGCGCGG
>CANKMK010000083.1 GCA_947483025.1 Chloroflexota bacterium
CCGAGCCGAGACGACCCTCGAGCGTTCCCCCCTTCGGCAGATCGAGCCACGGATAATCGGCGACCAGTGCGGCGCCGGGCTTGCGCAAGATATCCAGCACATCTGCAGGCTCAAACGGCAGTTCGAGCGTGGTCAACTTCGCAACGATCTGCTCAATGCGCAGGCCGGCACGAATGTCCACGCCAATCGTTGGCTCGCGATACGGGTCCGTCAGCGCGGTCGCAACTTCGGTAGGTGTCATAGAGGCTGCAATCTTGAATGTGCCGGCCTGGAGCTTTCCCTCGAGGCCGGCGGCGCGCACCGCATAGATGAAGCCGACCTCGTCGGCGATCAGCCCGGCATCACGCAGCTGGCTGGCGATAGCGGCGGTCCCCGTTCCTGCAGCAATCTCCACCGTTACCAGGGTGGTGTCGCTTCCAGCAGGATCAGTTGTGCGGGTACCGAGGCGCTCCTTAATGATGTCGCTGATGATCGGCAGCGTCGCGATTCCTGGAGATCGCACACCGGCTGTGACGAGCGAGTCGCCAATGAGTGGTGGTGCGGCGACGCGGAACAGCACCGCAGCAATCAGAAGACCAGCAGCGGCGCGCACGAGCGTGGTTCGGTTCATGTGGCCGACTCACGCATGTGAACTGTCAGCGTAGTCGGGTCGATGAGAAGATCTGGATTCAGGGCATCTTCAAGGATCAGGCGCGCCGCTTCTTGATCGATGGCAGCGCGACGGGCCTCGCGTCGGGCGGGACCTGGTGCGCCTCCGTTGCTCCCCCGTACCGCTCGACCGAGCGATGCCTCGGCGCGCTGCGACGAGTAGCGCTCATCGACGAAGGTGATCGGCAGCTGCAACGCGTGAGCCACTTCGGTTGCCCAGCGCAGGGTGGCGGTCGCCTGGGGACCTACGCTCCCATCGCTGTTGAGCGGTAGGCCGACAACGAGTTCCGTCACGCGGCCTTCGGCGGCAATGGTGCGTAGTCGATCACTGTCTGCCACCGCGGTAGGGCGACGCATCATCGTTGGAAGCCCACGCGGCGCAGAGGAGCCTTCGCGAAGGGCGAGCCCAATGCGTCGTTCACCGAGATCAATGCCGAGGGAGCGACCGTGCGGCGTACCGCTCACGAACGAGTCACCTCAACACCAAGTGCTGCTGCAATTGAAGCTGCCGCATCATCCGCACTGCTCCCGACGGCGCCACGACCCTGCCCCATCGCCGGTCGTCCGCCCCCACGCCCGCCAAGTGCGGTCGCCGCAGCGGCGGCGAGTGCACCAGCGTCATGCTCGGCACTCCCCTCTACAGAGACGAAGATCTCTGGGCTTTCAGCTGGGCGTACGAGCGCAAGGACGCCGGCTCCCATCTTCTTGCGGAGCTGCTTCGCCGCCTCTTTTAGCGCCTCGTCGTCTTCGACATCCAGCGCGGTGACAAGAATCGCAATCGCACCCTGCTTCGTAGCCTTGGCCGCGAGTCCTGCAAGGTCGATGCGGGCCGATCCGCCAGCCTTGGCGCGGCGCTTCGCCTCTTTCAGTTCCGCCTGCAGGGCGGCGATACGCTGCGGCACCGTGTGTGCATCCTGTGCGCCCGCCGCCTCAGCGCTCGCCTCGAGGGTGCGCGACTGCAGACGCAAGTAGTCATCGGCGGCGGCCCCAGTAAGCGCCTCAATACGGCGCAGCCCAGAGCCGATGCTGCGTTCGCTGGTGATCACGAAGCTCCCGATCTGACCGGTGGCGCGACAGTGGGTGCCGCCACAGAGCTCGTGTGAGTACTCCTCCATGCGCACGGTGCGCACGACCTCGCCGTACTTCTCATCGAAGAAGGCGTCGGCGCCCGCCTTGACGGCCTCCCCCATGCTCATGTGTGCAACGACAACAGCCATGTCCTCTCGAATGGCGCGGCGCACTTCGGCCTCCGTCTGATCTCGCTCATCGCGCGTCAGTGAGCGCTCCAGCGGATAGTCAAAGCGCAGGTAGTCGGGGTGGACGAGCGAGCCGCGCTGCTTCGCGTCGGCCCCCGCAACAATGCGGATCGCTCGGTGGAGGACGTGTGTCGCCGTGTGGTTGCGCATCGTGGCGGCGCGACGCACCGGCTCGACGCGCATGGCGACGGCATCTCCCACCTTGAGGGGTGCCGCGGCGCGAATGGTATGAACGGTGAGTGCGCCAACAGGGCGCTGCGTATCGCTCACTTCGGCGAGGATCTTCTCGCTGGCATCGAGGATCTGCCCTGCATCCCCGACCTGCCCGCCACGTTCGGCATAGAACGGGGTACGACCAACGATCAGTTGCCCCTCTTCGCCTGCCGCCAACGAGGTGACTTCGGCCCCCTCGCGAAGGAGCCCCACGATTGTGCTCTCAGCGTTGAGCTGTTCGTAGCCGACGAACTCCGTCTCACCCACGCGTCGCAGGATCTCTTCATAGAGCGCGGTGGTCACGGCGATCTCGGCGAGTGCCGCCTTCTTGCCGCCGCGGCTGCGTTCGCGCTGTTCAGCGAGAGCGGTCTCAAAACCAGCACGGTCTACGGCGACACCGCGCTCAGCGGCAAGCTCAACGGTGAGATCAATCGGAAACCCGTAGGTGTCGTGCAACTTAAAGGCGATCTCGCCACCGAGCGTTGGACTTGCAGCTGGCAAATCATCCGCACGACGGCCAACGACGCTCTCCCCTGCGCCAAGTTCGGCAAGCGCATCGCCGAGCAGGCTCGAACCGGCATCGAGCGTGCGCGCAAACTGCGCCTCTTCCCGTTCGATCCCTTCGAGGATCGCCGTCTCTCCATCACGCAGGTAGGGATACGAAGGTCCCATGATCGCCACCACTTCCCGGGCGATTGCGCCAAGGAACGGCTTCGTGATGCCGAGAAGTCGTGCGTGACGTACCGCGCGACGGATGATGCGGCGCAAGACGTAGCCACGCCCCTCATTCCCCGGTCGCACACCGTCGGCGAGCAAGAAGGTGACGGCACGCGAGTGGTCGGCAATCACCTGATAGCTGAAGCGCTGCGCGTCAAATTCGGCCATCGAGTGCTTCGTGATCTTGCGCATCGCGGCATGGATCGGCAGGAAGAGGTCGGTGTCGTAGTTGGAGAGCACCTGCTGCGAGACACTGGCGAGTCGCTCGAGGCCCATGCCGGTGTCGACGCTCTTGAATGGAAGCTCCGTGCGGCGGCCATCAGGATGCTGCTCGTACTGCATGAAGACGAGATTCCACACCTCGAGCCAGCGCGGGCAGTGCTCCGAATGATCTGGGAGGCAATCAGGTCCGCAGGAGAGATCGGCACCACGGTCAAAATGGATCTCAGAGCAAGGGCCGCACGGACCCGTCTCTGCCATGCGCCAGAAGTTCGCATCGTTTCCCTTGTCGACATCACCCCAGCGCGCGAGTCGATCGGCAGGAACGCCGACCTCCTTCAACCAGATGTCAGCAGACTCTTGATCGTCGCTGTAGACCGTAACGGCGAGGCGATCAGCTGGGATCCCAGCCTCGATGGTGAGGAACTCCCACGCCCAAAGGATCGCATCGCGCTTGAAGTAGTCGCCGAACGACCAGGAGCCGAGCATCTCAAAGAGGGTGTGGTGCCGTGGCGTTCGGCCAACCTCCTCAAAGTCGTTGTGCTTTCCGGCGACACGCAGACAGCGCTGGTAGTCGACGGCGCGGCGATACGAGCGGGTCTCGGCGCCGCTGAACAGCTCTTTGAACTGGACCATCCCCGAGTTGGTGAAGAGGAGGGTGGCGTCGCCAGCGGGGACGAGCGAGGCGCTAGGAACCTGGGTGTGTCCACGCGCCTCAA
>CANKMK010000084.1 GCA_947483025.1 Chloroflexota bacterium
GTGACCATTGCTGACGAAGAGCTCGGCAAGATCAAGACGGTCCAGGACGCCGTCGACGCCATCGTCGAGAAGAAGGGCTGAGATGGGGCGGCCCCTTGGCCGCCGGCGTGGGGCGCAAGCCTTGCGCGGTGCAGCCATTGGGGCGTGCCACCACTCCCCACGATGACGCTCGTAGTGGCGCCACTGTCGATGACTCCAGCACAACGTGAACGCCTCAACATCCCATCGGGTGGTGAGGCCCTCGTAGAGCTGGCCTTGACACACCCATCGCGCCGCCACCAAGAGGGGGCTGGGGCAGACAACGAGCGCCTTGAGTTTCTTGGCGATGCCATCCTCGGTGCTGTCGTCGCCTCCCGACTCTATGCAGATGACACCGCAGCGGAGGAGGGAGACCTCTCCGAACGGCGCGCCGCTGTTGTCTCACGCACCGCACTTGCGGAGGTTGCCCTGCGCATCGGCATCGACGAGGTGTTGATGCTCGGCGAGGGCGAGGCGTCCCGTGGCGGCGCACGTCGGCCGGCCGCACTCGCAGCGGCGTTTGAGGCACTGATTGGTGCGATCTACCTAAGCCATGGGTTCGCCGCTGCCACCACATTCATTGAAGGGCACATGAGCGCCGAGCTCGCCGCACCGCGCGCCGCGCTCGGCAAGGGGATCAAGACCCTCCTGCAGGAGTGGACACAGGCACGGAACGGCTCCCTGCCGCGATACGACGTCGTTGCCACAAGTGGTCCCGAGCACGACCGCACCTATGAGTGTGTGGTTCGCGTCGACGGGAGTGAGGTGGCGCGTGGTTCAGGGCCAAGCCGTCGCGCCGCTGAGGCCGCCGCTGCCGAAGCCGCCATTGATCTGCTCGGGATTACCGCGGGAGGCACAAAGTGAGCCGATTGCGACTCCGCGAGGTGCGACTGAGCGGATTCAAGACGTTCGCCGACAAGACGACGATCGCCTTCACCCCGGGCATCACCGCAATCGTTGGGCCGAACGGCAGCGGTAAGTCGAACGTCGTTGATGCTCTGCGCTGGGCGCTCGGCGAGGCTGGCCGCGGCATTCGCTCAAAGCGCGTGGAAGAGGTCATCTTCGCCGGGTCAGAGAAGCGCCGCCCACTCGGCCTCGCCGAGGTATCGCTCTCCATCGCCAATGACGACGGACTCTTCGACCTGCCATTTACCGAGATCGAGATCGCCCGTCGCGCCGATCGCGGCGGCGGCCAGGAGTACCTGCTCAATCGCGAGAAGATTCGCCTTCGCGATCTCAACGAGTTGCTCGATGGCGCCGGACTCGCCGAGAACGGCCTCCTCTTCATCGGTCAAGGCGCCGTTGACCAGGCGCTGAGCCTCAAGGCCGAAGAGCGTCGTGCACTGGTGGAAGAGTTCGCCGGCACCGCGCGCCATGAGCGACGTCGCGCGCGAGCTGAGACTGAAATGAAAGAGGCGATTGATAATCGGGCTCGTGTCGAGGAGATCCTTGGCACCCTCCGCCCACAAGAGCGTCGCCTTGCGACGTTGGCCAAGCAGGAGGCGGGTCGCGAAGAGTTGCTGACTGAAGCGGTCGAGCGCATTGCTGCGCTGGGAGCGGCACGTGGCGCCTGGATCGCTTCGCGCCGAGTGCGCATTGGCGGCCAGCTCTCCACGGTCACCAGCGAACTGCAATCGATCCGCGAGCAGTTGCGTAACGCCGATGAAGAGGCCCATCGCCGGCGTGAGCGCCTCGGCCTCGCCCGCACCGATCTCGATGTCGCTCGCCGCGCCCTGGAGGCGGCGCGCGAGGCTCGAGAATCTGCTGAGCGGGCCTTCGCCCGTGTTGACGCCGAATCTTCTGCGCTGACCCGTGATGTGGAGCGCATCGCATCGGAGGTCGCCGTGGCTGAGGCAGAGATTGCATCGGTTGAGGCGCTACGTGCCGCTGCAGCTCCCGCCGTCGATGCCGAGGCCGTCGCTGCACTTGAGATCCTTGATGCCGATCTTTCTGCCGCACGCCGCGAACTTGAGGCGCTCACCGATGGAACCGGAGAGGGGAGCAGCGACTCCGCTGTGCGCGCCCAGCGCTCCCGTGAGGTTGAGCGCGCAGATCTGACCGCGCGTCTTGAGCGACTGCAGGCAGAGCGCACTGCCGTTACCGCAGATGGAGCGAGCGAAGATCCTTCAGCTGTTGAGAACGTCCTTATTCTTGCGGCAACCGCCGCCAGCGATGCTGCGGCCCGTCTCGCCGCCGCGTCGCGAGAACTCGCCGAGGCAGAGTCAGGTGCCGCTGCTGCCCGAGCAACCGTTGGGGAGAGCGAACGTGCGGCTCGAGCTGCAGAGGCGGAGGCAGCCTCGCTCTCTGGTCGACTCACCGCACTTGAGGCGCGCCGAGCAGCGCTGCAGGAGCGCGCACTGTCGAAGGCGGCGCATGCGATTGGTGGGCGAAGCCTCCTCGCAGGTGCTGAGCTCCGTGAAGAGGGCCGCACCGCCGTTCTCGCCGCACTTGGTGCGTTGGCGCGCGGCTTCGTGGTCGATCAGCGCGGAGCAAGCCTGCTCGATGATGAACAGGGTGCACTCCTCATCGATGGCGCCGATGCGATTGGCGCAACCACGCACCCGACGCTCCCATCCCTGACCAGCGAGATCGTCAGCGATCCAGACGGACTACTCGGCCGGCTCCTCGCGAGTGTCTTTGTTGCCCCAAGCGTTGCTGCTGCACTCAGCGCTCTCGCCGATCTTCCGCTGGGCGGCACGATCGTCACGCGCGCTGGTGCCGTTGTGCGCCACGGAGGTGTCGTCATCCGCGAGACCGAGCCAGAGGATGCCCTTGTCGACTCAGAGATCAGCCGCGCCGCCGCAACAACAGAGCGACTCCGCACCGCAGCGGCCGCCTTGCGCAGCGAGGCCATGGTGGCGGCGGGCACCCTCACCGCCGCCGAGTCACGACTTGCACAGGGACGCGACGCCGAGGTGAGTACCCGAGCAGCGCTCCGGGCGGCTGAATCGGCACGAGCTGAGGCGGAGCGCCGCCGTGACGCGGTTCGCCGGAGCACGTTGGAGCGCGCTGAGCGCATCTCTCGCCTTGATGCAGCCGTCACCGCAGCTCAGGCACGGTTGAATGAGATCGCCCTCACCCCTGAACAGGCCATTGCCACTGACGCGGCAACGCAGTGGCGCGCCCGTGTCGAAGAGCTAACCGCCCGCCGCGCAGATCTTGCAACTGCGGTCGAGGCCGATCGAGCGGCGCTGCGCACCTGGGAGTTGGCTCGTGCACGCGGCGATGCCACGGTTGCAGGCGCGTCTGCGCGCATCACCCGCGCCGCAGAGGAGCGTGGGGCACTGGAGACACGGTCCGCAAACCTTCGCGCCCAACTCGCCGAGCAGTCCGGCCTTGCCGCCGCCGCCCGCGCCGCGGCTACCCAGCGCGAAGAGAGCGTGCAGGCGAAGGCAGCCCTTCAGGTGGAGATCGAAAGCGAGATCGCAACCGACGAAGAGGCGAAGCGTGGCCTCCGCTCCCGTGAGCAGCAGCTCGATGAGGCGCTACGCCCGCTCGAGCGTGACGCTCAGGCAGTTGAGTTCGAGCGCGAACGATTCATCGAGGAGTTGAGCGGCGACCTCGCCGCCTTCGGCCGTCGACTCTCGGAAGACGCTCGCTTGGCCGCCGGAATCCCCGTTGCACTTCGCACCACAGCACCTGCTGATGATGCCGAGGCTCCGGCTGATGGCGACACCGCTGCGCGCGAGGGGCTTGCGCGTCAGCAGGCTGCAGCACTCGCCCTCTACTGGGAGGGTCA
>CANKMK010000085.1 GCA_947483025.1 Chloroflexota bacterium
CAGCGCCGCCGTAGAGCAAGGCAACCGCGCCGAGTGTAGGGAGGAGTGCTGCGAGCCCTGGGTACGGCATCTCGGCGGTGAGCACCACGCCTGCAAGAAGAATGGTGCCGAGCCCGACCCATGCGGCGAGGCCGGCGCGCCGCGAGGTGCCCGCAACGAGCAGGAGTGCCAAGAGGCCTCCCGCGCCAAGCTGCCATACGCGCGTCGGCAGGAGGTAGAAGGCGCGCGCTGGTGAGGCATCCGTCAGCCAGAGGCTCAGGGCAAACGAGGCGAGCACGGCAACGAACAGCGCAAGGATCACGCGTCGCCGCCCACCACCGCGCCAAGTCAGGAGCAGGATGAGCGCCGGCCAGACGAGATAGAACTGCTCCTCGACACTCAGCGACCAGAAGTGCAAGAACGGTGAGGGGCTCGAGGTTGGCGCAAAGTAGTCCACCGATCCGATGAAGCGCATGTTCGCCAGCGAGAGTGCCGATGCAGCTCCATCAACGGCCATCTCGCCACGATCGAGTGGCGCGACGAGCAGCAGGCCAACCAAGGCGATGAGCGCCACGGCAACGAGGGCGGCTGGAAGCAGTCGGCGAATTCGCCAGGCATAGAACCTGGTGATGTTCAGGCCGCCAGCCGCTTGTGATTCGCGCCACAGCTTCCCGGTGATCAGGAAGCCACTGATGACAAAGAAGACATCGACTCCAATGAATCCACCAGGAACCCATGGCAGCCCTGCATGGAAGAGGAGCACCAGCAGGATGGAGATGCCACGGAGCCCCTCGATGTCGGGGCGAAATTCCGTTGTGCTCACGTTGCCCTGCATCAGGTTACTCGCAGATTTGTGGCTTTGCTACGGGCATCGGTCGCGTAGAGGTGGTGGTGTCAATGTACTTTCCAATCACTACCATCTTGGTACCGTCGTGGTGATCGGTCTCTGAGGTTTGCAACACCACGCGTCCATTTGGCACATCGGCAATCTCGGCCCACGAGGTGATCCCCTTTCGGACCTCCGTGACGCGATATCGAAGTCGCATCAGGGTCTGCCCAGCAACCTTTGGCATCAGGTCGACCTCAATGATTTCTCCGAGCATCTGCTTTGGGGTCTTGTCGAGGAGGCCACCGAATTCCCAGTAGCGACCATGCGCATAGATAAAGAGAATTCCGGTCTTACCGTCGGGCTTCCCCTTGCTCGGCATCCACTCGGCAACGCGGCACCACGGAAAGCGGGGTGCGCCGTCGCCATCGAGCGGCGGGCGAACAACGGGGAGATTGATCCAGACACCGCTCATCAAGACGCGGACTGGGTCACCTGCGACCGATGGAACGAGCAGCTTTGGGTCAACCGGCGGGAGGGGTGGTGGCGTGGTGCGCGCACGTACAGAGGGGTCCGACGGGTCAGCCACTGGACTTGGTGAGCCACTCGATTCCTCGGAGGGATCCTCCTTGACGATCTCGACGCCGTTTGGTGTCCACGGCCCGATCTGCTGGTCGATAGACCAGGTGACGAGCGCGCCAGCGGCGAGGATGAACGAGGTTGCCAGCAAGATCGTTGAGCCGATATGCCGAAATGGCATGCGCTCCTTGGGGGAGCGGCGATGGGGCTTCTGCGGCGGCAACATAGAGAGAGTGTAGAGGGGATGGCACACTACCCCTATGCCTCGAGCCACCCGCGCCAGCGATCTAGGTATTCACATCGGCCGCTTTGCCGCGGGTCCAACCGATGGAATTACCGATGTGGCAGGCGTTCGCGTCGCGGCCACGACCGTCATCTCAGGTGAGGGGGCGTTGCATCGTGGTCGCGGGCCGGTGCGAACTGGCGTGACCGCCATCCTTCCGCGCGCCGCTGCAGAGATGGGGCACCCACTCTTTGCAGGCACCCATCGCCTCAATGGCAACGGCGAGCTCACCGGTCTGGAATGGATTCGCGAGTCTGGCCTGCTCACCTCGCCGATCTGCCTCACCAACACGCACTCCGTTGGCGTGGTGCACGACGCCATGATCGGCTGGTCGCTGGAGCACGTGCCCGACGCGCCGCCGTGGAGCCTTCCTGTCGCTGGCGAAACGTGGGACGGCGTCCTTAACGATGTCAACGGATTCCACGTCACCCCTGCGCATGTTCATGAGGCGCTCAATGCCGCCGCAGCGCTCCCCGACGGCGCTCCCGTGCCGCGCGGAAACCAGGGTGGCGGCACTGGAATGATCTGCCACGGATTCAAGGGCGGGAATGGAACATCGAGCCGAACGCTTCCCGCAGAACTGGGCGGGTACACCGTTGGCGTCTTCGTGCAGGCAAACCACGGCCGCCGTCATCGCCTCACCATCAACGGCTCGATGCTCGGCGCGCCCGGTGGCCCGCTCTCCACGGAGAAGTTTCCACTGCCGTGGGAGATCCCTGCAGTTCGCGCGGTCAACCCCGATGACCCGCGTGGCGGAGCCGGCTCCATCATCGTGATCGTTGCAACCGACGCGCCGCTTCTCCCCATGCAGCTCGATCGATTGGCTCAGCGCGCCGTCATTGGGATCGGCCGTGTGGGCGGCGTCGGCGAACACAGCTCTGGAGATCTCGTGCTGAGCTTCAGCACCGCCAATGGACACCTACCGGCAGAAGATCTCGAGGCGAAGGAGCCAATTGAGACGACGGTCACCATGGTGGTGAATGCGCATCTCTCCGCGCTCTTCGAGGCAACCGCTGATGCAACCGAATCAGCCATCCTCGATGCACTCTTCGCGGCTGAAACGATGACCGGCATCAGCGGCACCACCGCCGTCGCGCTCCCGCTCGACCTTGTACGTGCGGCGCTGGACTAAGATCACCTCATGAATCTGCCCAACCCTCTACGAAGCGACGAGTGGCCACAGCCCATTCGAATCGTTGCCTGGGCAACGCTTGCCAGCGTCGCTCTGGTGGCGATCATGGCTGGGCTTGGCGTTGTCACCAGCATCATCTCGGCGCAGGGGCCGCTCCTCTACGCGCTCGCTGGCGGCTGGCTCCTTGCATCGCTTGCCGATGCCCCAATTGACTGGCTTGTTGCTCGCGGCTGGACGCGCACTCGGGCTGCACTCCTTGTCTGGATCGCCGGTGCAGTTCCCGTCATCGTTATCTCTGTAGAGCTCGCCATCGCCTTCGCGCAATCGTTGGGCGGCATCATTGCCGGACCTGAGCCAACCCCATCAGAGGTCGCATCGATGATCGGGCGCTTGAGCGCTCTGCTCGCATCTGTTGGCCTCACCGTTGACTTGGTGCCGCTCGCGACCACCATCATCCTGGCAATTCGCGATGGCGCTGCAACCGTGCAGTCAAACATTGCGGCGATCGCCGCAGGCGCAATCGGTGCGCTCGGGCCACTCATTCTCGCGATCGGTATCGGCATCATCCTCTCGGCAAACCCTGCGCATCTCGATTCGGTCGACCGCCTTGCAACACGGGGCCGTGTCCGCAGCGCGCAGCGCTCGCGCAAGATCCTCGAAGAGATCGTGGCGCGATTCATCGGTCGACACTTCGCCCTTGGGCTTGTCTACGGTGCGGTCGTCTACGTCGGTGCCACCATGGCTGGCGCCGATGGCCTTCTTGCCGCCGTGCTCGGCGGCATCGTCATGGCGATCCCTTCGATTGGTCAAGGAGTTGCCGTTGTGCCACCCCTCCTGCTCGCGCTCATCGCCGCAGGTCCCTATGTGCTTCCCG
>CANKMK010000086.1 GCA_947483025.1 Chloroflexota bacterium
CGGTGGAAGAGGTTGCGGCTGTTGAAGCTGCACCCGTCGCCGATGCGGCACCAGCAGAGGCGGCACCTTCCGCCGAGGAGGCCTAAGTGGCAGCAGCACAACTTGTTGAGTACGTCGCAAAGTCGCTTGCCGATAATCCAGACGGCGTCAGCGTCGAAGTAGAAGAGGATGGCGACGCCATCATCTTGCGACTCGTCGTTGACGAAGAGGATATGGGCCGCGTAATTGGTCGCAACGGCAGCATCGCCAAGGCAATGCGCAGCCTGTTGAAGGTTGTCTCAAATCGCACCGGAGAGAACTACGTCCTCGAAATTGGCTGATGTAGCGACCGACCTGCGCGTTGCGCAGGTCCGCGGCGTTCGCGGTCTTGACGGCTCGCTCCGGCTCGAAGTCCTGACAGATACTCCTGAACAGCGCTTTATTCCAGGCGCGCGTCTCTCTATTGAGAGCTCAGATCGTGTCCTCACTATTCTTGAAGTCACTCCGAGCTCTCCTGGTCTTTTCGTAAGATTCGGCGAGGTGCAGAGTCGACTGGCAGGTGAGCGCCTCATTGGCGCATATCTCACAATCCCAGCTGCGCAGGTGCAGATCCCGCCAGACCGTGTGCTTTGGGATGAAGTGATCGGAGTGACGGTACGCGACCCTCAGGGTGAGGTCATTGGCGAGATTCGTGACCTTTATCGTGCCGGCGGTGCTGAGGTGTACGTCGTACACACGCCAGGTGGGGGAGAGATCGACCTGCCAGCCGTCGCCGCAGTCATCGTGGAGTTTGCGCCACGTGAAGGGCGCATCGTTGCCGACCTCACCGGTTCGGAGATCACGGTACGTGCAGCGAAGACACCTCGGCGACGTGGTCCACAGAAGACGCCTGGCAGTGTTGCCTCACTGCGCGCCGCAAAGGCATCACGCCGGCCGAAGCAGCGCTCCGCCAAGCCCCCGGCAGGTGACGCATGAGCGAAGTGGTTCGCCCAGTGCTGAAGATCGATGTGATCTCACTCTTCCCAGAAACGATCATGTCCGCGCTCTCGGCCAGCATCCCCGCCCGTGCGCTCGAGCGGGGCTTGGCCACGCTCACCTGTCACGATCTGCGGACCTGGGGGATTGGGAAGCACCGTTCCGTTGACGACGAGCCATATGGCGGCGGGGCCGGGATGCTCCTTCGCCCAGAGCCACTCGTTGATGCGATTGAGGCACTCCGCGGCCCGGACTCCACCGTCATCCTCTTCGATGCAGGTGGCGAACGCCTGCGCCAGCCACGCGTCCGCGCGCTGGCGGCCGCCTCACATCTGATCATCATCTGCGGGCGCTACGAAGGGGTTGACGACCGCGTACGTGCGTACATCGATCTTGAGTTGAGCCTCGGTGACTTCGTCCTCTCTGGTGGCGAGCCAGCGGCGATCGTCCTCTGCGACGCGATCCTGCGCCTCGTCCCGGGCGCCATCGATGCCGCGTCGCTCTCTGAGGAGTCGTTCTCTGGCGAGCTCCTCGAGTATCCCCAGTTCACTCGCCCCGCCGAGTTCCGGGGGGTGGGCGTCCCCGAGATCCTCCTCTCGGGGAACCACGCGGGGGTAGCCGCCTGGCGGCACGAAGAGGCGGTTCGCCGCACCCAGCGCCAGCGCCCCGACCTCGCCAAGCCTCAGAAGGGGAGCGAGGGGGCATAAGGGGAGGCCCAGGGAGGGCTGTGCTATTCTCACCGCCCGCGCCGACAGGTTCTGTCGGCCACCACGGAGACTAATCATGGATCTGATCCGCACGCTGACCGACGCCCAGATGAAGAGCGATCTCCCGGAGATCAAGACCGGCGACACCGTCAAGGTGTCGGCTAAGGTCGTTGAAGGGAACCGAGAGCGCATTCAGGTATTCGAGGGCACCGTCATGCGCCTGCGCGGCGGCGGACTCGGACTCAACATCACCGTTCGACGCATCGCCTCAGGCGTTGGCGTTGAGCGAACCTTCAAGGTGCACAGCCCACGCATCGAGAAGATCGAAGTGGTTCGCCACGGCGTGTCCAATCGAGCACAGCTCTACTTCCTGCGTGACCGCGTTGGCAAGCAGTCCTCGCTGCGCGAGCGCCGCGATAGTGCCACCGACATCGCCAAGAATGAAGTGAAGGCCGCCGCGAAGAAGGCGATCAAGGACGAAGCTGACGCCGTACTTGCCGCCGCCGCTGCCGTCGTTGCAGCCGAAGAGGCCGCAGTAGCCGCCGCTGCAGCAACAGCCGCCGCTGCTGAAGAGGCTGCCGCTGCCGCTGCAACTGCCGCCGAAGTTGTTGCTGAAGCACCAGCTGCCGAAGCAGTTGAAGCCGTTGCCGAGGTTGCCGCTCCAGAGAGCGCGCCAGAGGAAGCACCAGCCGCTGAGGCATCGGAGAAGGCTCCGGAGTGAGCAACCTGCGGCCCACGAGTGGCCGCACACTGCCAACTCGCGATCTGGAACTTCAACACGGACATCCCGACCGTGCCGTCATCGGCATCGATGAGGTTGGTCTCGCCCCGCTCGCTGGACCTGTTGTCGCGTGCGCCATCCTGATGCCAGCAGGGGATCCAATCCCTGGCGTCCGAGACTCAAAAATGTTGACGCCGGCACGTCGCGTGGTCCTTGCGCAGCAGATTCGAGACGTTGCGCTCGCCATCGGTATCGGCGCCGCCTCCGCACGAGAGGTTGAACGTATCAACCCGCGTGCCGCGTCGCATCGTGCAATGGCTCGCGCCGTTGCGCAGCTCTCACGCAGAAGGGGAGCGGCGCCAGACTTTGCCCTCGTTGATGGGAGTAGCGCGCGAGAACTCCGCGAGCTCATCGGGCCACATGCGACAGTCGTTCGCGGGGATCAGTCGGTCTATGCCATTGCCTGCGCTTCAATCGTCGCCAAGGTCCTTCGCGACAAACTCATGGGTGAACTTGCGCTGCGCTACCCAGGGTATGGATGGGAATCGAATGTGGGATATCCGGCCCCCGTACACCTTGCCGCGCTTGATGCACTCGGTGTGACGCCGCATCATCGCCGCACCTACGCCCCCGTGGCAGCACGTCTCGGACTCCTACCTCGGATCTAACACCTCTGATACGTGGCTGGTGTGCCACTGACCTGAAGATGCTGTGGTGGCAGGCTCTCCGACGCAGCGGGTACTCATCGGGCGTGAAGCAGAGGCGCTTGCAGCCCGCTCCCTCGCGTGCAGCGGCTGGGTGATCCTCTCGCGCAACCTTCGGCTGGGGCGCCTCGAGGTCGACCTATTGGCGCGTGACGCGCACGGCGAACTCGTTGCCATTGAGGTGCGTCGGCGTACCTCCGTCGGCGGGGCCTCGCCATCAGAGATCCTGGGGGCTCGGAAGATGCGGGCTTTGCGGCGGCAGCGCGCCTACCTCCCAGTTGGGTGTCGGGTGGACCTCCTCCTCGTGCTCGGAGCCCCAGCGAAGGAGCGCCTGCGCCTCATCCGGGGGGTCGCCTAGGGGCTCGGCGCCCCGTGCTAGGATTCCCGAGCGTCCGAATCGGACGTCCGCCCCCGCAAGGGAGCGAAATACGCACGCGGAACAAGACGCCCCACAACGGTGGCCCTTCGGGGTCGTGAAGGCGTCCCGCGGTGGAATAACCGTGTAAGGAGAACTATGGCACCAGTAACCATGCGCGACCTTCTCGAGGTCGGAGCCCACTTCGGGCACCAGAC
>CANKMK010000087.1 GCA_947483025.1 Chloroflexota bacterium
ACTCCTCGTTGCTCAGCCGCCGAATCCATTGGCCGTTGAGCCACTCCAGTCGCGTGCGATCGAACACCGCACCAGCCTTCTGCACATGCTCAAGGTTGAAGCGCTCCTGGAGCTCATCCATGGAGAGCACTTCGTCTTCGCTCCCCGTCGACCAGCCGAGCAGGGCGAGGAAGTTCACCAGCGCCTCCACCAGGAAGCCCTCTGCACGATAGTCCGCCAGTGCGGTCTGGCTCTTGCGCTTGCTCATCTTTGTACGGTCGGGGTTCAGGATCAGTGGCAGGTGGGCAAACTTTGGCAACGGAACGCCGAGCGCTTCAAAGAGGAGGATGTGCTTCGGCGTGTTGGAGAGGTGGTCCTCGCCACGAATGACGTGGGTGATCCCCATGTCGGCATCGTCAACCACCACGGTGAAGTGATAGAGCGGTGTCCCATCGGCGCGCAAGATCACCAAGTCGCCACCGAGGGCGTCGCTGTCGATCTCCACCCGCCCGCGGACAAGGTCGTCAATCACAACGACGCCCGGCTTGATGCGGAAGCGCAGGGCTGCCGACTCACCTGCTGCGATACGGGCGGCAGAGGTCTCGGCAGGAATCGCGGCACACCGACCGGAGTAGCGCGGCGGAAGCTTGGCCGCTTCACGCGCCTTTCGCTCGGCGTCAAGATCGCCTGGAGTACAGAAGCAGGGGTAGGTCAGCCCTTTTTCGCGGAGTTCATTTGCGACCGCGGTGTAGCGCTCACTCCGCTCAGATTGCCGGTACGGGCCGCGATCGCCGCGCTCCCCCTCTGTAACGACACCTTCATCGGCTGCAAGCCCGAGCCAGGCGAGGCCGGCAAGAATGTCGGCCTCAAACTCCTTGGTGGAGCGTGCCGTGTCGGTGTCTTCGACGCGCACGATGTAGGTGCCGCCATGCCGTCGCGCGAAGAGCAGGTTGAAGAGCGCCGTGCGTGCCGTACCAATATGGAACGGACCAGTCGGGCTCGGTGCAATGCGAACGCGCACAGCGTCACTCATGAGCGCGCCGGGATCTGATGGAAGAGGGCGGAGTCCACAGCGCCGCGCATGACTTGTACGAGCGCGGCGGGACGAAGGCCGAGCGACGCCTTGCCGATCGGACCATCGAGCGTCAGTGAATCGAGTGATGTGCTCCGCGAGAGGACGGTGATCTTCGCGCCGGGAACTAGCCCGCGCGCCTCGAGGTAGCCGAGCAGCGCGGCATCAGTCTCGGCCGCTTCGGTGACGCGATAGATCGTCGCCGCCTCGCCCGCCTCGAGTGCTGCGAGTGGCTCCCCCTTCGGTCGACGTGCCTCAGTGGCGCGGTCGATCGGATTCCCGTGCGGGCAGGTCTGCGGATGACCGAGCAGTTCATCAAGGCGCGTTTCGAATTCGGGCGAGATCGAGGCGTGCAGTCGTCGCGCCTCCACATCGGCAGCGGCCCACGGCATGCCGACGACGCCCGTCAATAACCATTCCAGCAGCGCGTGTCGGCGGAAGACGGCATCGGCGGCACTCTCGCCCGAGGTGGTGAGCTTCCAGAGTCGCGCATGTCCGCTGCACGGCGCGATGAGTCGATCCTCGGCGAGTCGGCGGAACATCTCAGCGGCCGCCTGCTTGCTCACCTCAAGATCCTTGGCGACGAGTGACGGAGTGACCCCCTCATCGTCGCTGTGGCTGCGGAAGGCGAGGAGATACTCCTGCGCCGCTGCGGTGAGAGCTGCTCGACGAGTGGTTGCCATACGCCTGATCCTACCTGTGACGCCCGCTCAAGGTTGCAAAGGCGAGAAGTGCGCAGAGGGCCGCAGCGGCTGCCAGGCGGAGTGGGCCACTTGCCAGCACCGCAGCGAGAACGAGCACGGCTGCGGCAACGACGAGGTAGGTGGATCGTCCCACGCTCGTTGGCCCTGTCGACTCTGCTTGTGGAGCAGGCTGCGGTGCGGTGCGCTCGCGCGGCGTCCGCCGTACGGGGCGTCGTCCTCGGGCTCGATACTCGGGTCCATGTTTGCGCGGGTCGGCGTACTCGCGCGGATTCACCGTCCAATAGGTACCAGAGTCGGCACCAACCCAAGCAGCACCATCCCAGATTGGCTCCTCTTCGGTCGCTCCGTCATACGTGGTGGAGCCAGGGTGCGCACTGGGTGTTGACTTAGCGCCAGGTTGCGGACGAGCCGGCTGCGGCGCACGGCGAGGTGCAGGTGCTGTACGCGCTGCTGGTAGGTCACGAGTTGGTGCACCAATGCGTCCCGCAGCGATCGCGTCGGCGAGTGCAACTTCGTACGCCTCGGTGATCCGCGCAAACTGCGAGGCAGTTCTGCCACCACCAATCGCATCTGGGTGCGTTGACTTCGCTAATCGGCGAAAGGCAGACTTAACCTCGCGCGCCGATGGTTGCGCAGGGAGGCCGAGTACGCGCCATGCCTCCTCGTTGCGCATCTTTGCCGCTGGCACGGCCTACGAAACCTTGAGTGTCGCGAGGGACTCTCCGGGACGTACCGTGGCAAGTGGTGCACCGCCCCGCGGATCGGCAAGGTTCACCGTGCGATGCGCATCAAGGGATGCCGCGGCGGCGACGCTGGTACCGATGGCGGTAAGGACCGCAACCGTTGCGACGCGCCCAGAGCGTGCGGCGGCATCACCGTCTTCGGTACGCACTGCAATGCCGTAGCCCGGCAGGCCAACGAGACAGAGACCTTCAGCCCCCTGCTTCGCCACCACGACGCCGTCACCACCACGAATCAGGTCGGTATCCAGGAAGCCCGCCCCAGAAATGAGCCGAGGGTTCTTGACGGCGGCGACGCGAACGCGTTCGAGCAGCGCGCGGTAGCGCTCTGGTACGAGCGAATCGTGTGGTGATGCCCAGCGACGCGCCCCCTCAGCCGCCGCGCGAAGAGGGATCGCCGAGGTCGGGATCGCGCACCCATCAATCCCCCACGGTGCTGCATGCAGGTCAACGCTGAGCAGTTCACCAACAACGGTACGCAGCTCGCGCTGGACCGGGTGATCGAATTCGCCGTACCCAACTGGGTCAAATCCACGCGCCTTCGCCAAGATCAGCAGCGAGAGATGCTGTCCAGAGCACATATGCGCAAGCAGCTCGCCGCTCCCACCACGTGCGCTCTGCGGTCGACCGTGGACCAGATGCTCTGGATTGAGCCCGAAGGTTTCGATCATCCGTTGCGCTACCGCGGTGTGCTCATCAGCGCCGGCATGGCTCGCCGAAGCGAGCGCAATCATCTCGTCATCAAGCGTGAGGCCGGCCTCATCTGCCGCAGCCAACACAGCCACTGCGGTAAAAGGCTTCACGGAGCTACGCAGAGAGATCAGTCGATCTGGCTCGCCGACGCTTGCAGCAAGGCGGCCTCCGCCTGCCACTACTGCCACGTCGCCACGATGTGCCGACTCCGTGATCTGGCCACGCTGCACCACCGTAATCACCGGTGGTGGCGCGCCGTCCCCGACGCGAACGCCGCTCATGCCAGGCCGAGGGCCTTGTCAACCTCTGTCAGACCGCGATCGATCACATCAAACGCAAAGTCAAGCTCCTCGTTCGTGATGATGAGTGGTGGATTCGTGAAGAAACCATTCCATCGCACGATCGTATAGAGGCCGTTCTTGCGGAAGAAGGCGCC
>CANKMK010000088.1 GCA_947483025.1 Chloroflexota bacterium
CGCTCGGCTCGAAGTAGAGATCGCGAAGCTGCTACCGCGCTAGCGCTGCGCTCGCTCCGCCGCGTAGAGCATGATCGCGGATGCCACCGCAAGGTTGAGACTCTCGGCGGTTCCGAGCATCGGAATCAGTGCAGCACTGGCACAGGCGCTACGAAGATTTGCACTCAACCCATCGGCCTCGGTGCCAATCACAATCACCGCTGGTGATGTGTACGCAATCTCGGTGTAATCGGATGCTCCGTCGAGTGCGGTGGCGACGGTGCTCCCTGGCCATCGCTTGAGCAGCGTGACCGCCTCCTCGTGTGTCGCGCGATAGATCGGCACGGTGAAGATGGATCCCATCGTGGCTCGAACGGTTTCGATGGAGTACGGGTCGCACGTGTTGCCGACGAGAATCACACCCCCCGCTGCGCAGGCATCGGCGCTGCGAATGGCGCTTCCGAGGTTTCCCGGATCGCGTGGGGCTTCCAGCATGAGCCAACGCGCAGCGCGCTGTGGGTCGAGCGCGGTGACAGATTGGGCCTCTGGCGCTGGGTCGGCGTAGACGGCGAGCTGCTCTTGTGGGTTGTCGCGGCCGGTGATCTTGGCGAGCACCTCGGTCGTAACCGAGAACGACTCACGCGCGTGGCTTGCTCCGCCGTCGATCGGCGCGCGGAGTGGGCCAGCGGTTAGCAACATCTCTGGGATCCAGCCCGCCGCGGTGGCGGTGGCAATCGTGCGCTCGCCCTCAGCCAAGAAGAGGCGCTGCTCGTCGCGACCCTTCGGCGTGCGCAGGGCGCGCAGCCCCTTCACGACCGGGTTGGAGAGACTCTCGATGCGTAGCGGTTGCATGGGGGGAGGATACCCCTAGGGGGCTGCGACGGTTTCGCCAATCACGCGCAGGAGTGAGTCGCTCCCACGCGCATCCTGCGATAGCTCCCAAATCATCACACCACCTGCAGTCGTCAAGGCAAGTTCCGTCTTGCGGCGAATCGTGGCGGGGCCGTTGTAGTTCTGCTCCACCCCCTTGTAGAGGATGCGGTCACCGCCTGCGGTTGCAGGATCGTTGGTGAGCAACGTGCGATAGGTTGCGTTCCCTGGTCGACCGTAGAACGGCATGCCGAGCACCACCCTCTCTCGCGCGATGCCACGGGCGATCCAGCTTTGGATCGAGCGCTCCGCCATCGAAAACGAGGAGTGATCATTGGGCGGCCCGTCGTAGGCCATGAGGTTGATGAAGTCGAGATGGCCAACGGCATCGTTGGTGACCCCTTCGGCGTCGGCCCCGTCGGCCAAGACCGCCGCAGTCACCAGTGATCCATTTGGCAGCGCCGAACGAATGGCGATTGTTAGCGCTGCGAAATGTGCGGCAGATGCCCCCGCATTCGGATACTCCCAATCGATATCGACACCATCGAGTCGATACGTTGCGCAAAACTCTGCCAGACGCTTTGCAAGCTTCGTTCGAATGGCAGGGTCAGCTGCGAGGGTTTCAAACTCTTTATCCCACCCCCAACCCCCAACGGCGATCAGCACCTTCACCCCTTGCGCATGCGCGAGCGTGACGAGTTTGCGCAGGTGGTTCGGCGCACCGAACGGTCGCGTTGTTCCATTCGCCCGGGGGATCAGGAAGGCGTAGTTGATATGGGTGAGGAGCGAGAAGTCGATGGCGTCAAGATTTGCCGCAGGTGTGACATAGCCCACGACCTTGAACGGTTCCGCAAGTGGCGCAGGGGTTGGGCTGAGCGAAGCGCTCGGCACAACGGCGGCGCTGCAGCCTACGAGTGCGCTGGAGAGAAGGAGTGCCCCTACACCTCGAAGTAGACGCCGCACCATCAGCGGAGGGTCTTTACCGTTCCAACATCAACGCGCGGCGATGGCCCCGCCGGTGCTGACCACGCTACGAGCGTGACCTTGTAGCTCACCCCTTTCACCAGCCCTGTGATGGTGCAGGTTGCCGTGGCACCCGCGACCTGCAGGAACGTTGATCCGTCAACGGTGCAGCTGCGCGTGGTTCGGCCTTTTGAGGTTGCAGTCGCGATCCAACCGGTTGCCTTGGTGGAGTCGGCAGGAAGCACCCAATCGACGCGAATGGTGCCGCGCCCCGCCGTGACGGTTGCATCAACAGGTGCAGCGGGTGCCTGGATCGCCCATGCCCCAATACAGCGTCCACCGCCGCCGCCAGGCGCAGTACTGCGAACACGTGTTGCGGCGTAGATCGTGGCGTACGCACTCGCGGCGAGTGCGTCGGGTTCGATGGCGAGTCCCGTGCCGATCGTTTCGTACCGTTGCGTGATCGGTTCCCACAGCACAAGGTTCGGCGCGTCGAGTGCTGCGGCCTTGGTGAAGAACCCGCCAACAGCCACTCGCCCGTCATGAAGTTCGGTCATCGCCGAAACCCAAGCGGCTCGTCGCGGGTAGCTGACGCCACCGCCCAGTGGAATCCATCCGCCCGGCGCAACTGGCTCAATCATCTGCACCGCCTCTCCATACCAGCCGAGTCCCCGACCGATCAGCGGATGGCCAAGGCTGTCCACCACGATGCTCGTTGGTAGATCTGAGAAGAGGCGGGCGTCGCCAATCGTGCTCCACGACTTCGCTGTTGGTGACCATGTGGAGATGAGTCCTCCACTGAATCGACCCGCCACGTAGGCCGTGCCGTCGCTGGCCAGTGCGGCCGTGGCCACTTCAGCGCTCACCCCCTTGCCGAGTGCAAGCCAACGCTTTCGAACTGGACTCCATACGGCGACGTTGGCCGAGACCACGCCAGGCGAACCGGCAAACCGGCCGGCGACCAAGAGGTTGCCGCTCTCAGCGTCGAGTGAAAGTGTGCGCACCGTAATCCCTTTGCCAGTCAGCCCCTTACCTACCTTCGACCAGAGGCCCGTCTTTAAATTGAGTTGCGCCAGGCCGACGGCGGCGACGCGACGTGACCCTTTGGTGATCGACGTGAAGGTTCCGGCAACGTAGAGGGTGGTGCGCGTTGCGTCGAGGGTGAGCGCGGTAATGGTGGCAACGCGACCCGCGGAGGTCTTGAGGGTTGCGAGTGCCTGCCATGCACCGGTTCGTGGATCGCGCACGGCGAGCCAGCAACCGTCGTGCCCGCAGCCTTGGTGAGGCCAGCCCCACCAACGACGAGCCGACCATCTGGCAGCTCAACCATGGCGGTGGTGCTACCACTCCAGCCCGTTGTTCCCCCAAGCGCGATCCAGCGCGCGGTGAGGGCGGCAGCACTGTCGCTCGGTGTCGGATCGCCGCAGAAGTCGGCGGGAAGCACGACCGGTGGATCTGGTGGCTCTGGATCGCCGCTCGCGGCGGCGGTCAACCGTGGCACGCCGCTCCCATCAGGGGCGGGTTGATCCAAAAGCTTGACGAGCTCCATGACTAAGTCGTCGGAGAACGAATTTGTCGTTGGTGAGCCATTCGCCTCCGCGGCGATGGTGATGCCCAGCGCTGGGATCCGCTTCAGTGAACTCGATACTCCGGAGAAACCGCCGTTATGCCCGTAGCTCCGTAGCTCACCTAACCAGGTGCGATCAACCTGTGTTCCGTAGTTGTAGAGCCACGAGTTCCACGTTTGATACGCGCTGCCATTCATGGCGATGGTTGCCGGTCCTTCGGTGAGGCGATTCCCCCAGAA
>CANKMK010000089.1 GCA_947483025.1 Chloroflexota bacterium
AAGTGCAAGGCGTGTGGCAACGAGCTCTTCCGCAGCGAGAACAAGTTCCACTCCGGCTGCGGTTGGCCGTCGTTCTACAAGCCAACGTCTGACGACGCCGTTGAACTGATCGAAGACCGCTCACTCGCCCCGCGCATTCGCACCGAGGTGCGCTGCGCCAAGTGCGGCTCACACATGGGCCACGTCTTTGAGGGCGAAGGGTATGACGTGCCAACCGATCAGCGCTGGTGCATTAACAGCGTCTCGCTGGTACTCGAGCCGAAGTAACCATGGCGGCCGCTAAGCCTGTTCGCGAAGTGATCAAGTACGGCGACGGCACAGTGAAAGCTCGCGGACAGCGCCTCGGCGGCGAACTTCATGGTGCATGGAAGTTCTTTCGTCTCGACGGCAGCCTGATGCGTTCCGGCAGCTTTAATCGCGGCCGTCAGGTTGGCGTGTGGTGCACCTTTACACGCGATGGCGATCTGGTGAAGAGCACCGATTTCGGGCGATAGCCCCAAAACCACTACGCTAGACAAATGGCATTGACAATTGGCATTGTGGGGCTCCCGAACGTCGGTAAGTCGACGCTCTTTAACGCCCTTACCAAGAACAACGTACTGGCCGCGAACTACCCGTTCGCCACCATTGAGCCGAACGTTGGTGTGGTGAGCCTTCCCGACCCACGCCTTACCAAACTCGCCGAGATCTTCGGCTCCGAGAAGATCCTGCCCGCGCCTGTATCGTTCGTGGACATTGCCGGCATCGTGCGTGGCGCCTCAACAGGGGAGGGGCTCGGCAACAAGTTCCTCTCGCACATTCGTGAGGCTGACGCCATTGCCCAGGTGGTGCGCGCCTTCGCCGACGAGGACATCATCCACGTCGACGGCAAGGTCGACGCCAAGAGCGACATCGGTACCATCAATACCGAGCTGATCTTTGCCGACCTCGAGACCCTCGAGAAGTCACGCTCCCGCTACGAGAAAGAGGTGAAGGGGAAGAAGCTCGACGCCGAGGTGCTCGACATCGTCGACGCCGCCATTGCCGCCCTCAACCGCGGTGAGCCACTCTCCTCAACCAAGATTGACCTGACGCTCCTGAAGGAGCTCGGCCTCCTCACCGCCAAGCCGATCATCTATGTGTTCAATGTGGATGAGGCGATCCTCACCAACCCCGCACGCCGCGCCGAACTCGCCGCGCTCGTAGCCCCCGCCGAGGCGGTCTTCCTCGACGCCAAGGTGGAATCAGAGCTTGTCGACCTCGCCCCCGCCGAAGCGGCCGAACTGCTCGCCTCCATGGGGCAGAGCGAGTCGGGGCTCGACCAGTTGGCGCGCATCGGCTTCAAGAACCTTGGCCTTCAGACCTACCTCACCGCCGGACCAAAGGAGGCACGCGCCTGGACGATTCGCCAGGGCTGGACCGCACCACAGGCGGCAGGCGTGATTCACACCGACTTCCAGCGCGGCTTCATCAAGGCCGAGATCGTCTCGTTCGATGACCTCGTGAGCAACGGCTCGATGGTTGCCGCCAAGGCCGCTGGCAAGGTGCGCATGGAGGGCAAGGAGTACGTCATGCGCGATGGTGACGTTGTGGAGTTCAGGTTCAACGTTTAGCGCATGAGTACGACCGTTCTCTTCGTTGACGACCTCGCCCATAGCGCAAACTTTTATGCGGCACTTCTCGGCGCCGATCTTCTTGATCAGTCCGAAACCTTTGTACGCGTCACATCTGAATCGAGCGAGGTTCTGCTGCATAAGATTCCGGGCTCGACACCCGATGTTGCGTACGCGCCACGCGAAGATGCCGCGATGAAGCCGGTCTACTTCGTCGCCTCAATCGACGCAGCGCGAACCGCCGTCGCGAATCTTGGTGGCCGCGTGTATGACGCAAGCACCGTTGCGACGTATGGCAACGTGCATTACTGCGACGCGCTTGACCCCGAAGGGAACGTCATTCAGCTGGCTGAACGATTACGCTGGTAAGCGATTAGCGGCAGCTGATCCCGTTCGCCTGAGCGAAGGTGTAGGTCGTATTCAGCGGGTCGATCGGCGTTGGCACGCTTGTTGGTACCCGTGCGCCACCAGCCTTTGCTGGCGCGCTTACCGCTGTAGCGGCCTTCACCCAATCGATGCTGTTCGCTACACCCGTCTCCATTTCAGGGACGGTGACGAATTGGAAGCCGCGACCAGCGTAGTTCGTGATAACTGCGGCAAGCAGTTTCACCGTTTGTGCGGTGTATGGATTGACATGCCCGAGTACGTTGATCTTGTCGCCATTCGCCTTGGTCGCATTCTTGAATGAGGAGGCGGTTCGGCTGTAGGCCTTGCCGTTCTTACAAACCCGTGCGGTGTCGGCAAAGGTGTTCGTCCACATCGACAGGGTGAGGCCGAGTGATTGCGCGATGTTGCGCACACCGTTGTTCCACGCACCACCTGGCGGTCGCCAGTACTTCACGTACGGAATCTTGTTCGCCTTCGCGATAGAGATCCAGCCCCCGAGCTCCGCGACGACACCGGCTCGACCTTGGGCCGAAAGGCGCTTGGTGAGGCTCACATGGTTGATGGTGTGGTTGGCAATAGGAATGCCCGCCTCACCGATCGCCCGCCAGAGATTCGGGAACTTGCGAAGTGACCTGCCGGTAGGGAAGAAGGTGATCGGCGTCTGTGTGGCCACGGCGACCGCTACCGCCTGGCGAATGTGCAACTCACTGTCACCATCATCAAAGGTGAGTGCGACCTGCTTGGCCGAGGTGCCTGCGGCGCTCGCAGGCGCAATGAGCGCGGCGATGAGCGCGGCCACCATGAAGAGTGGCCGAATGGTGCGTAGGCGGAATTTCATCGTCGGAGACTACCAGAGGGGGATACACTGACGCACATGCCTGCAACCCCAATTCGCTATCTAACTGAGGCCGACGTGCTCGCGCTGCTCCCCTCTATAGAGGTACAGATCGGACTCGTTGAAGGTGCGCTGCGCGCCGTAGCGACCGGCACCGCGCATCAGCCACCGAAGGTGCCACTCAACCTAGGAGTTGGTGCCCCGTTTGCGCACGCCATGCCCGCCGCCATCGACCTAGCTTCAGGTCGGGTCGCAGGGGCGAAGTGGATTAGCGGGGGAGGCGCCGCCGGCATCGGTGGCGTGGTGCTCGTTGAGCGCCCGAAGGCGGGCGGCCTCCGCGGCATCGTTGCCGCTGGCGAGCTGACCGCTGCACGCACCGCCGCCGTCTCGGGAGCTGGGCTGCGTATTGCCCCACCGAGCACCGCCGCGGCCACCTCGGGCGCTCCCTATAAGGGGGCGATCATTGGTGGCGGGCTCCAAGCCGCCACGCACCGCGCCGTGCTCGCCGCACTCCACCCAGCCATCACCGTTGCCTTCTATTCGCGCAGACCTGCAGCCGAGCTCCCACTCCGCCCTGGCGATCGCGTCGCTGAGTCGGTGAACGACGCCATTCGCGGCGCGGATATCATCGTCACCGCCGCCGCATTCGATACGCCGCCGCGACCGATCGACGTGAAGCTGATTGAACCAGGCGCCACGCTGCTCGTGATCGATTACGCCGCAACCATTAGCGCCGGCGTGATTGCCGCACTCAGCGCACGTGGACCGATTCGCGTGATCACCGACAGTGCCGCGCAGTACG
>CANKMK010000090.1 GCA_947483025.1 Chloroflexota bacterium
CGGTGCTGGTGATCTTCTCGAGTGCGAACAGATCGGCGAGCGCCGGGTCAAGCTTCGTCAGCACGGAGAGGATGATGGTGACGGCGAGGAGCGCACGCGGTACCCACGCACTCGCAGATGCGCCACGCGCTCGGCGGAATGCCGCCTGGGCGCGGAGCGGCGAGCCGCCCGTCTCTTTGGTGAGCCATCCGATGCGCGAGGCGATCTCAGCGCGGGCGGCGCTGGTTGGAGCGCTCCCCTCGGCCTGGCGGTAGGTGGCTAGGGCGACGGGGAGTTCGCCGCGGCGAACCTCCTCCATGGCGCGGCGGCGAAGGGCGAGGAATCGCAACTCTTGGTCTGCGGAGTTGGCGGCGATCTCGAGGTACTCCGCCGCCTCGTCATCGCGCTCTAGCCGCAGCAGCGCCTCGGCGGCACCATAGGCGGCACGCTCAGCGAGGACGCGATCATCGCTTGGGGTTGCGCCAGCAACGGCGGCGGCAAAGGCGAGGGCTGCCCCCTCCGCGTCACCGCGGTCAAGGGCGTCAACGCCAAGCTCCATGCGGCTTGGCAGGTCGGTCGCTTCGGAGCGTGGTCGCTGCGCTTCACTCATCTGCTGCAGCGTACGCGATGCGCTACGAGGCGGCAGGCGACTCGCGATCTGGAAGGAGGAGGGCGACCAAGAGCTCGGTAACGGCAGCCGGGTCCCCGCCCGGGCGCTCAACCTCAAGCGGTGGCGGGGCGTCCCCGCGCTCCCCTGTGGGCACTCCCGCAGGAGCAGACCCTTCAGGCCTTGTCACAACGAGCCGCGCACCGACATAGGCGCATGCATCGAGCACTGTGGCGACCACCGAGTCGTCGGCGGGATCGACGAGGAGCACCGCATCAAAACTCGTCAGATAACGCAGCGCCAACTGCAGATCGGCGGCATCCATCTCAAGCGCACCCGCCCCATCAACAGCGGTTGCACGCGCACCATCACGGATAAGGGCCACATGGCCGATCCCCGCAGCTGCAAGCTTTGCAATCACCGCTTCACCCGCTGTGTCAACGCCGATCTTGCTCACCATCTCCACTGGCTCACCAGCGGAGGTGAGCGCAAAAGCCACTGTTGCCGCATAGCCGTTCGGCGCATACGTGGCGCCTTCTGTGCGTGCGCCAAGCGTGCCGATCACTACGATCATGCTGAGGCCGCGCCATCCGCTTCGACCTGCACGGTGAAGCCTTCAGCTTCGAGTGGTCCAGTGATTGCAGCCGCGTCACCAACGACGATGATCTTCTCCGCAGAGGCGGCCAACTCATCGGCGATCAGCGCAATTGCGGCGCGATCGACGGCAGCGACTCGTTCGCGGAAGTGGTCTGGCTCATCGGGCGAGAGGCCGAGTACGGTGAGCGCTGCGGCCATGCTCGCCACTGGCGTGGCAGTGCCGAAGCGCAGTGGGAAGGTTCCACAGAGATAGTCACGCGCCTCGGTCAGCTCTTCGTCGGTTGGCGGGGCACTCTGCATTGTGGCAAGTTGGCGCCGCGCCTCGGCGAGCGCCGGGGCCGTCACCCCCGTCTCCACAGCGGTCCCCGCCATGAATGGCCCGCGCCCGCGACGTAGGTCAAACCGTGCGCCGGCACCGTAGGTGTAGCCCTTCTCTTCGCGCAAGACGCGGTTGAGCCGCGAGCCGAAGAGCCCACCAATGATCTCGGCATAGACGAGTGCGGCATGATGGTTAGCGTCGAGTCGCGAACGACCGATACGGCCGATGCGAATCTCTGACTGCACCGAACCTGGGCGATCCAACACCTTCACGAGTGGCGCGGCACTTGCCGCAGAGGGAGCGGGCGCGGCACGATCTGGCTCACCACGGCCCCAGGTGCCGCCACCTGCGCTGATCTCGCTGAGGCGGCTCGCCTCAATAAGCGCGAAGGCTGCATCGGCATCAATGTCGCCCGCGAGCACCAGTGTTGGCGTGCCCGTGCGCAAGATCTCCTGGTGCCGCGCAATGACCTGGTCGCGCGTCAAGCGCGCGACACCATCGGCCGTTCCAGCGAAGGGTCGACTGTAGGCCGCCTCTGGTGCGTACAGTGCAGCAGAGAGCGCATCAACAGCGCGACTCCGTGGGCTCGCATGTGCCTGCTTGATGGCGGCGAGTCGCAGCGCCTTCAGTCGTTCTACATCCGCTTCGGGGATGCGCGGGGTGAGTGCAATCTCGGCCATCAGATCAAAGACGCCTGCGAGGCGCGAGACCGGTGCACCGGCACCAACGGTAAGGCTCTCCCAGCCCGACTCCGCGCCAATCGATGCACCGAGCAGCTCGCCCGCCTCAATGAGTCCGTCGGCGTCGTGATGCTCTGTCCCCTCGGTAAGAAGGCGTGCGAGTAGGGCGGAGAGTCCCGACTCTTCTGGGCGTTCCCCTGCTGCGCCACCGCCGAAGAGCATCTGGATCGATGCGATTGGGCGTGATGGCATCGGGAGCAGGATCACGCGCATCCCAGCACTCGTCACGCGCTCAATCGCACGTGGGAAGCGCCAGTCGCGTGGCGCACCAGGACCTGGACGTACCGCAGCCTTGCTCATGACTGGCCCTCCGGCACGTACCAGAGCACGATGCGGTTCTCCTTGGCAAAGAGCTTTGCCGCCGTCTGCACCTGATCTGCTGTCACCGCAAGGGCAAGGTCGAGATCGCGATTGATGCGGCCCGGATCGTTCAGCAGCGTGGCGTACATGCCGACCGCATCGGCGAGCTCCTCTGGATCGGATCGCGCCAGCAACTCTTCGGACTCTGTCAGCGCCTTTGCGCGCTCGAGCTCTGCCGCCGTCGGCCCCTCGGCGGCGAGACGCTCCAACTCTTCGACGAAGGCGCGCTCTACCGCTTCATTTGACGCACCAGGGCGCACCGTCGCCGCGCCAACAATGATCGATGCTCCACCAACAAACGGAAGGAGGGAGAGGCTCATATCCTGCGCCACCTGCTCATCGCGAACCAGGCGTCGGTAGAGGCGACTCCCCTTCCCGCCGGCAAGGATCTGGGTGGCGATCTCGATCGCGGGGAGGAGCGGCGCACTCAGGACCGGGGCGCGGAAGGCGAAGTGCACGCGCGCTTCAGGAACCTTGTCGTGGATCGTCTTGCGGATCTCACCGCCGAGCGGTGCGCTCAGCGTGAGGTCAGGGTGCGCTGGAAGTGCAGGGTTGGCAGGGATCGCACCGAAGTGTCGCTCCACGGCGGCGATGATCTCCTCTTCATCAATGTCGCCCACCACCGTGAGCACGGCATTGTTCGGTGCGTACCAGGTGGTGAAGAAGCTGCGCACATCTTCAAGTGAGGCGGCGTCAAGGTCTTCCATCGAGCCGATCGTGGGGTGATGGTACGGGTGCCCCTTCGGATAGGCCAGGGCGAAGAGTTCGATGTAGGCGCTGCCGTACGGCTGGTTGTCGTAGCTGGAGCGCTTCTCGTTCTTCACCACGTCGCGCTGGTTGTCGAGATTCGCTTGATCGAGCGCCGACAGGAGTGTGCCGAGTCGGTCGGCCTCCATCCAGAGAATCAGTTCTGCCCACTCCGCTGGAACGGTGGCGAAGTAGTTGGTGCGGTCGAGCCAGGTGGTGGC
>CANKMK010000091.1 GCA_947483025.1 Chloroflexota bacterium
AGCAGCTCAACGATCTCCGCGCCGCCACTGCGGGTGCGCTTGACGATCGCTTCGATGCGATCTGCAGCGAGGAACTCTGGTAGTGGAATGCCACCAATCGATGAGTAGCGCGGCAGCGGCACCATCGTGTCGCCATGGCCACCCAGAACGAATGCGCGCACATCTTCGACGCTCACACCCGCCTCTTGCGCGATGAAGGTGCGATAACGCGCGGAGTCGAGGGTGCCGGCCATGCCGATCACGCGGTGCTTCGGGAATCCCGACGCCTTCAAAGCGACGTGGCACATCGCATCGAGCGGATTGGTGACGACGACCAGGATCGCGTCGGGCGAGCGCTTCGTTGACTCGGTCACCACGCTACGAACAATGCCAGCGTTGGTGTTGAGCAAATCGTCGCGGCTCATGCCGGGCTTGCGGGCGATGCCGCTGGTGACCACGATCACGTCGGAGTTCGCCGTGTCGTCGTAGTTGTTGGTGCCGACGATGTGGGCATCATGGCCCATTACCGGTGCGGCTTCGGCAAGGTCGAGCCCCTTCCCCTGCGGGAGACCCTCAACGATGTCGATCAGAACGACATCGGCGAGTCCAGATTCAGCGATGCGCTGTGCCGTGGTGGCGCCAACATTCCCGGCGCCGATGACGGTGACCTTGCGACGTTGAATCTTTGCCATGAGCCCTCCTCTGCCGGCGGTGTCGCCGAGCACGCTGATCCTACCGCCGGCGCCGCTTCTTGGCGGGGGTGGCTGCACGCAGGCGCACGATGGCGACCGCCAGGGTGGCGAGCAGCACCGCTCCCATCACGAAGTAGGCGGTTGCGATGCCGCCAACCTGCCAATTCTCAAGTCGAAGCCCTTCAAGGGCGATACGGGTAACGCTGTACCAGGCGACGGCGCCGAGGCCGACCATGCCTGGGAGGAGATGCCCTTTGAGTCGCTGCCCGAGCGCAGGAAGGATGAGTGCGCCAGCGAGGCCAGAGAGCGACTCGTAGAGGAAGAGTGGATGGAACGTTGCCGCTTCACCGACCGTTGCACACGAGACGCTAACGGCACGGTGGGCACAGTCGATGGCAAGCCCCCAAGGAAGATCGGTCGGTGTGCCGTAGAGCTCCTGGTTGAACCAGTTCCCCCAACGGGCAATCGCCTGCATCACCAAGATCGCAGGGCCGGCAACGTCAACCCAACCCCACGGCTCTTGGCGCCAGCGACGCAAGATCACAATGAGGGCGATCGTTCCGGTGATGAGTCCGCCCGGCGCACCAAGCCCCTCATACGGCGGAATGATCGCGGCAATCGGATTTGACGCGTAGAGGCGATCCCACGCATCAATCACGTGATAGAGACGACCGCCGGCAAGGGCCGCGATAGAGATGATGATCAGCCCATCGAGGATGAGCTTCTCGTTCAGCGAACGGCGACGCGCCTCTCGAACCATGAAGAGGTAGGCCACGAGTAGCCCTACGGCGTAGAGCAGGCCGTACCAACGAATGACAAGTGGTCCGAGTGCGACCAGAACGGAGTCGGGCGGCAGCGGCAACATTTAGACGTTGACCCCGATGAGCGATCCGACGGCGTAGGTAATCGCCGCCGCAGCAGCACCAATCGCGAGCTGGCGTAGCCCCGTATAGATCGCCGACTTTCCTGTGAGTAGGCTTACGGCGGCACCGACGCCAAAGAGCGTGACCGCGGTCAAGGCGATGCTGACGAGGAGTGCGGTGGATCCGCTCAGCAGAATGAACGGCAAGAGGGGCACAAATGCGCCGACGGCAAAGGCCATAAACGAGAAGATGGCCGCACCCCACGGTGAGCCGAGCTCCTCTGGATCAAGGCCAAGCTCCTCGCGCACCAGGGTCTCAAGTGCAATCGTTGGATCGGCCATCAGTCGCTTCGCAATCGCCTTGGCCTCATCATCGGGGAAGCCGCGCGCGTGATAGATAGCCGCGATCTCGGCCTCCTCCTCTTCGGGCATCGCCGCAAGCTCGGCGCGCTCTAGTTCGATCTGGCGCTCAAGGAGCTCGGTCTGGCTGCGCATCGAGACGTACTCGCCCGCCGCCATGCTGAATGCCCCGGCAAGGAGTCCTGCAACGCCAGCAAGCACCACGAAGCCACCTTGACCACTTGCGGTCGTCGCCCCTGCGATGCCCATCACCAGCGCGGCATTCGAAACGAGCCCGTCGGAGACGCCGAAGATCGTGGCTCGTACCGTTCCGCTGTTTCCAGCGCGGTGCCACGGCTCACGTGCTTTTGTCTCTTCCAGTGCCCCTCGGTGCGCGGCGTCACTCTTTCCGGTGCCCGCGGCTTTCCCGGAATCCAGTTCGCGCCAGATATCGGCGTGCTTCGCCTCATCGGCGGCAATGTCGGTGACCTCGGCCACGTCGCTATGGGCGCCGTAGACTTCCTCTTCGTATCCCTCAAGCGCCTTCACCATGTCGCTCACGGCACGCGTGCCAAAGAGTCGCGCGAGCAGCGTGATCTGGCGCACGCGCCAGCTTGGACGCTTCGCAGGGGGCACCTGCTCGCCGAGGCTGAGGAGCTTCGCCTCCCAGATCGCCGCATGGCGTCGCTCACTGGTGGCGATGCGCTCAAAGGCGCTGCGACGTGCAGGGTCTTTTTCGATCTTGGCGAGGGCGTCGTACAAGAAGATCGCGTCGCGCTCAAGTGCGAGACCGGCGAGGCTTGCAGCGCGATCTTTGATCTCTTGCATTGGAGCTCCCCTCTTGCGCACACGTGCTGCGCGTCGCCCCCATCGTAGCGCGCTGTGCTGGGCTAGGTCTGAAGAACGACCCACCCCTGATCGTCGACGCTCACCACGTGCACCGCGAGGGGAATCTCCGCAGGAGGATCGAGTGGCTCGCCGCTCTCCAGGTCGAATCGCGAGAGGTGAAGCGGGCAGGTCACAGTGGGCCGGTCGACGGTGGCCGGTGAAAGGAAGCCGCGATCCAGCTCGCAATACTCATGGGTGCACACTCCATCGACCGCCAACAGCTTGCCGCCGCGATTCACCACCAGGATGGCCACGCCACCAGGCCAGGCGAGGCGCATCGTGCCGTCGGGTAGTTCTACTGCGGGGAAGAGGCGCTCAGCTGGCATATGCGCCGGCTACGACGCGAGCGCCGCGGGCTGCTTCGCCAATGCGGCATCGAGCTTCGCAGCAAGCACCTCGCGCAGGCGCTCAGCATCGGCATCGAGCGGGAGTGCGGCGACAACGGGCTCGAGGAATCCCATCACGATGGTGCGACGCGCTTCGGCATCGGTCAGCCCGCGCGAGCGGAGGTAGAAGATCTGGGCCGGGTCAATCGGTCCAACGGAGCTGCCGTGCGCTGCGCGCTCACAGTCGGGCTGGTCAATCCAGAGTGATGGAATCGCCACACTGCGCGCCGTCTTGGAGAGGAGCATGCCGAACTCACCGAGGTACGAGTTGGTGCCGCGTCCGCTGCGCGGAATCGTCGTGACCCCCTTGATGTAGCCACGTGCGTTTCCAGCGAAGACGCCCTTGGCCACGAGGTCGCCGACCGTCTTCTGGCCGGAGTGCAAGCT
>CANKMK010000092.1 GCA_947483025.1 Chloroflexota bacterium
CACCGCAGCCGGTGAGGAGCACGGCGGAGAGTCCGAGCACTGCCAAGAATTTCATGGCGCCACGCTACTACGCCGGCGGGTGCGACCGCAAGAGCGGGCACCTCATGCAGGGGACCTGGAGGGTGAATGCTGGTGGGCGGTGAGGGGCTCGAACCCCCGACCCCCTCGGTGTAAACGAGGTGCTCTACCAACTGAGCTAACCGCCCGGGTGCGGCTGCGGCCCCTGGCCGTCAGCGTAAGAGATGTGGTGCCCAGACCGGGACTTGAACCCGGATGACTTGCGTCATACGCCCCTCAAACGTACGCGTATACCAATTCCGCCACCTGGGCACAGGTGCTGGTATCGAGGAAGGGACTTGAACCCATACGTCCTTGCGGACACTGGCTCCTGAAGCCAGCGCGTCTGCCAATTCCGCCACCTCGACCCGTTCGAACCCCCTAATCGCTCAGGGGGTCGCGAGGCGGAAGGATAGCACAGCCCGCAGGTAGCTCTCTGGCTCGTCTACGAGCATTGGGGCCGCCTGCGTAACGCGGCTTGAGGTCAAGAGTTCAACGGCACGGAAGCGGATCGGCAGGATGTAGTTGGTCTCAGCAAGCCACTTCTGTAGTGCTACCAAGGTCGCCGTGCGGGTCGCTCGATCGCCTGGCTGGCGCGCTCGATTGAGCAGTTGATCAAGATCTTTGAGCTGGATTCCAGCAATGTTGCCGCCGGTCAGGACTGCCCCTGACCCCAGGAGTGGGTAGAGGTCCACATCAATGCCGACATCAACGTTCAGAACGGCGAGCTGGAACGTTCCCGACGCAAGGCGGCTCGTGAGATCAATCGGAGAGAGCTCAGTCACTCGTGTTGGGATCCCAAAGGCAGTCCATGCCGCCGCCGCCTGCGCTGCTACCGCGGCATCCACTGGGTGCGCCAACGCTGGGAGCGTCAAGATCTCAAGGCTCGCCGCTCCGCCACTTGGGAGTGACCATCCCGTCTCCCCCTTCTTCCACTTGACCGCCTTGAACAGGCTCGTCGCATAGTCAGTCCCGCTCTTTGCGTCAGGGAGCGCCGTCCAGCCCCACGAGAGCGGCGACACAGGCGTGCGTGCGACGGAGCCGCCGAATACGGTGGTGATGGCGACTGGGTCAAGCAGCGCTACGAGGCCGGCTCGCAATCGCGGATCACGGAGCACACTTCCGGGTCGCAGGTTTGTAGCGATGCCCGAGAAGACCGTGGAGCCGAGTTCAATCGTGCTCCCTCGAGCCGCGGTGCCACGACGCGCATCAGCAATATCGAGCCCAACGAGTTGATCGAGGGAGCTCGTGCTCCAGCCGCGCAACGCGGATGCTGCGTCAGGAAAAAAGTAGAGTGCAATCTTCTCTGCTGATGTGCCGGCTTGCGTGAGCGCCGCCTGGTCCGCGGCGAGCAGATCGGTGCGTCGAACGAGGCCAGCGCCACCAGAAGAGATACTCGTGATGCGATACGGACCAGTCCCCTGTGGCACCTTCGCCGCAGCAGAGTTTGGAATCTGTGCCGCACTGAGCCCAGCAAACTGCGTTGCTGAGAGGAGGGGCAGCGAGCCAAGCATCGTCGGAAGGTTGGCAAGCGCACGTGATGCGCTCAGCCGAACCGTGCCAGGAACCTCTCCCTCCTCTGCGGTGATGGACTGCCAATACCCTCCAGCGGTGCCAAGCTCCGATGCAAGCGAGATCGTCGTCAGCACATCGGCCGCGGTTACTGTGGCGCCGTCCTGCCAGTGTGCATTCGGGTCAAGCTTGATCGTCCAGGAGAGTCCGTCGGCGGCAACACTCCACTCCGAGGCAACGTCAGGCTCTGGCCACCCGCTGGCATCAAGGCGCGTCAGGCTCCGATAGGTCAGCGAGACAACGGCGCGATCCGCGGCAGTCTCCGCGAAGAGTGGCAGTGGCGTTGAGGCGATCCCGACAACGCCCACAGTCAGCACCCCTTCGCCTGACGGAAGCTCTCCACCTGGCACGCCAACCCCCGGGATCTGAGCGCTAACGAGGCCGAGTTGGGCGGCCCCGGCGAAGAGTGCGGCGGCAGCGAAGATCGCCGCGGCGATTTTGCGGGTGAGCCCCTGTCGAGTGCTCTGTTGCCTGCGCACCAGGGCGGTCCGGCTTAGTTCGTCTGGAGGTAGCCGAGCACCGAGAAGCCGACGAAGAGGATGATCAGCGCAACCGTAAAGCGAAGGAGCTGGCGCTCAACGCCGCGGCGGGAACGATAGACGCTGGAGTCCCCACCGAACGCCGAGCTGAGGCCAATCCCGCGGGACTGCATCAGGATGGCGACGATCAAAAAGATGCTGACGACAATCTGTCCGAGGGCGAGTACTGGATTCATGGGTCCTCCTATTGGACTATCTGTTCTTGGATCAACTCTACCACCCGACCCACGAAGGGTCCGTGCGGGCTAGGGCCGCAGGAGTGACTCCCCCGTCATTGCCGGGTCCGGGCGCAGGCCCATCAGGGCACACACAGTTGGGGCGACATCCCGAAGGTCTCCCTCCGCCAGAGCCGGCCCTGAGCCCTCCCCATACGCTACGAGCAGCGGCACCCGCTGCAGGGTGTGGCTTGTGAGGGGGGTGCCATCAGCGGCGCACATCTCCTCCGCATTGCCATGGTCTCCCGTAATCAGCAGGGTCGCACCGGCCGCAGCTGCCGCAACTGCAATCGCGCCAATCGCACGATCTGTGGCTTCGCACGCGCGCACCGTGGCCGCAAAGTCGCCCGTGTGTCCGACCATATCGGGATTGGCAATGTTGGCGACGATGAGCCCTTCGTCACGATTGGCCAGTGCGTCGACAACCGCCGATGCGATCGCCTCCGCCTGCATCTCAGGCGCCAAATCGTAGGTGGCAACACGATCACTCGGCACGAGCACGCGCCGCTCGCCCGGAAGCGCCTCTTCGACTCCACCGTTCAAGAAGTAGGTCACATGTGCGTACTTCTCCGTCTCTGCGACGTGGAGCTGCTGCACGCCAGCGGCAGCAACGAGACCCGCGAGCGATGGCACAACGGCCGCCCCGAAGATCGGCTGCACCAGCGAGAGAGCCTCTCCCTCCCCGTACGAGGTCATCCCCCAGCAGCGCACAGGGAGTGAGGCGGGGCGAGCAAGTTCACGTAGTTCTGGAGCCGCCAGCGCAGAGATGAGTTGACGAGCCCGGTCGGCACGGAAGTTTGCATGGATGACCACATCGGTTGGGGCGAATCGCACCGCCGTGCTATCCCGTAGTGCCACTCGAGTCGGTACGACGAATTCGTCACTCTCACCCCGGGCATACGCCTCTTCGAGGGCAAGGCCTGGGCTGCTGGCGAAACGGTCACCGCTAAGGACGATCGCTTCAAGCACAGCGTTCGTGCGCTCCCATCGGCCATCTCGATCCATGCCGTAGTAGCGTCCACCAATCGTCGCAATCTCTGCAGATGGCGCCGCTTCGCGCATGCGCTGCTCGAACGAGGCGAGCGCTGCGGCAGCTGATCGGGGTGGCGTGTCACGGCCATCGAGGAGGAGGTGC
>CANKMK010000093.1 GCA_947483025.1 Chloroflexota bacterium
CGCGAAGTCACGGCAGCGTTGAAGCGCGCTCGCCAGATGGCGCTCTTGCCATACGCACCGCAGCACCAGGGCTAGGTCCGGTAGGGGCGCGCACCATGGCGAAGAGCACCGGCCACGAGTACGACGGGATCACCGCCTATTTGGAGGGTGACTTCCGGCCGCTGGCCGACGCCAAGGTGAGCGTGATGACGCACGCATTCCTGTACGGCACGGCAACCTTCGAAGGAATTCGCGCCTACTGGAACGCGGACGAGCAGCAGCTGTACGCGCTGAAGGTCACCGAGCACCTGGAGCGCCTGCGCTCCTCGTGCAAGATCATGCTCATGGACCCGCTCCCAGATGTGCAGGAGCTGAAGGGGATCGTCGTTGAGCTCCTCAAGCGGAATGCGTTCAAAGAGGACGTGTACGTTCGGCCAAGCGTCTACAAGAGCACCAAGGCGATCGGGGTAAAGCTGCACGGCCTCGAGAATGACCTCTATGTCATCTCTGTCCCGTTTGGTGACTACATCGACACCGCGACAGGGATCCGCTGTGCAACCGTCGCCACGCGCCGCACCTCTGACCTGGCTATCCCAGCGCGAGCGAAGGTCGCCGGTAACTATGTCAACAGCGCCTTCTCCAAGAGCGAGGCTGGCCTGAACGGCTTCGACGAGGCGATCGTGCTCACCGAGGCGGGGAAGGTCTCCGAGGGCTCGGCCGAGAACCTCTTCATGGTGCGTGGCGGGAAACTCGTCACCCCTGGAGTGAACGACGACATCCTTGAGGGGATCACTCGAGCGGGCATCATTGAGATCGCCGCAGAGCTCGGCATCCCTGTCGTGGAGCGACAGATCGACCGCAGTGAGCTCTACATCGCTGATGAGATCTTCCTCGTGGGGACGGGCGCGCAGGTGTCGCCAGTCATCGAGGTTGATCACCGTTCCGTTGGCACGGGAAAGATTGGTGAGCTAACGAAGCGAATCCAGAGCCGCTACTTCGATGCTGTGCGCGGCAAGGTGCCCGCCTACAAGCACTGGCTCACGCCGATCTACTAAGCCCGATCAACCCCTAGGGGGTGATGGTCGGTACGTCGGCGCCCGTAATGATCTCCACATCAACGGTCACCGTCGCGTCGTCGATGAGTGTCGCCTTCAACCCGAGGAGCTTCTCAAGCAGGGCTAGCGACACGGGCATCCGCTGCTCGGCCCCGTTGTAGACGATGAACCGCGTCTTGAGCAGACCGATCTCGCCTGGCGTGATCGCCGCTGGCGCTGACGCATCAAGGCCAGTACGGCTGAGCGCCGTCGCGAGAACTCCCGCCTCGCCCTTCCTCCCTGTGCCGTTCAGTACCCAAATGCGCGCCGCCTCCCTGGCGATTGCCTCAGCCTCACGCTCCTCTTTGGTCGGCTGCGCACTAAACGCTTGCAGGACTGCAGCGCGAATCTTTGCCACATCAGGGGTGATGATGTAGCCGCGGCTATCGGATCCGACTGTTTGGTAGGTCGGCGGCGTAAACACGAGGCTGCGAATGCTCCCAGCGTCAATCTGGGCGATGAGGTCCAGGAGAAGCGGAAGATCTTGCTGGGGGAAATCGCTCTTGAGGGAGTCTTTCAGCGCCGTTGCCAACGAGGGGAGGTTCCGCGTGATTGCAGCCATATCGCTTTGAGCTCGAATCGCGGAGATCACCTGCTGTTGCCGGGCGGCGCGGTCGAAGTCAGAACTACCGTGTCGCGATCGGGCAAAGATGAGCGCCTCTGCACCGTCCATGGCGTGCACACCTGCAAGGACATGAATGCGGGCGTACTTCCCGGCGCCGATTGGATATGAGTCGTCGGTCACGGGGTTCCTCGCAGTGATGCGCACACCATCAAGGGCATCGACAATCTCTTGGAAGCCGGTGAAGTTGACCATGAGCGAGTAATCAATCGTCATCCCGTAGAAGTTGCCGAGCATTTCGCGCAGGGCGGGCATGGGGCCATCTGGGAAGACATCAGGATGACGACCCGCCGATGCGTAGTACGAGTTGATCTTGTTGCCGTAAGTGGCCCCGTACAGTCGCTGGGCGCTAGCGGGTACGGGGAAATCAACGGTGTCGCGCGGGATGCTGAACATCGTGACTGTGCCATTCACAGGGTCAACGCTGGCGACGATCAGGGTGTCGGTATTGAAGGAGGTGCTGTTGCCCCGCTGATCGATGCCGACGAGCAGCACGTTTAGTCGCTCCTTACCGTCCCAACGTGGCGCTGGGGTGGCACCTGGCGTCGTGGTGCCGGAAGAGAAGATGCCTCCAACAAGCTCTGATGCCGTGCTGACATAGCCGCCCAGGATGAGGTGTAGGGAGAGGGCGGCAACGAGCGAGAGGAGAAGGCCGGCAAACGAGGTGCCAATTGCGCGCAAGCCGCTCTCCCGGCGCACCGCTCCGCGCCACGCGTCGGCGGCTGCGACTCCGCGCCACGCCGCCAGCAGGATGTTGAGGATGCCGGCCGCACTCAATCCGAACGGTGTGATGAGGAGGCCGACGAGGCCTGGCAGACCATCCGCTGCGACGATGCCACCAACAAGTGCCAGGAGGAGGGTGGGGGGTGCGAGGAAGAGGAGCGCCGCTCGCCAACGCCGTAGATAGAGGTGCCCGAACCCAGGCACCAGGAGCGAAAAGACAGCCGCCGCGAAGGCTGAGCGGTGCGGAGTCTCAGAGGGTTGGCTCATACCAAGAACCATACCGCCTCCCCGAGAAGGGGGTGCCCCCGTTTGCCATGTCGGGGGTGGCGTGGCACGCTCCTCTTCATGTTCAACCCTGTTGATTCGAAGCCTGACCTGATCAGCCTGGAGCACCAGATGCTGGCGCGTTGGCGTGCAGAGGGAACTTTTGAGCGCCTGCGCGCGCAGACTGCCGGCGGCGAACCCTGGTCCTTCCTCGATGGGCCGATCACTGCAAACAACCCGATGGGAGTGCACCACGCGTGGGGCCGCACCTATAAGGACCTCTTCCAGCGCTTCCGTGCCTCGCTTGGTCATGAGCTGCGCTGGCAGCAAGGGTTCGACTGCCAAGGGCTCTGGGTCGAAGTAAACGTTGAGAAGGAACTCGGACTTACCTCAAAGCGACAGATTGAGGAGCGCGGCTTAGCGGAGTTCATCCGGCTCTGTAAGCAGCGCGTGCTCACCTATGCCGCCCGACAGACTGAACAATCGATCCGACTCGGGATGTGGATGGACTGGAACGATCCAGCCGACCTCCTGCGCCTGCGTGACGCCCTGAGCGACGCACCGGATCGTGAGATGGCAATCGCTGGCGCCGCTGGAGCGGTGCACGGAACGCCAGAGGGGCTCATCGGACAACTCGGCTCGCCCGAGATTGGCGGCTCGTACTTCACCTTCTCAGATGAGAACAATGACCTGATCTGGAGTTTCCTTGCGGAATGCAATAAGCGTGGCTGGCTCTATAAGGGGAGCGACAGCATGCCGTGGTGCACACGCTGCGGCACTGGCATCAGCCAGCACGAGATGAC
>CANKMK010000094.1 GCA_947483025.1 Chloroflexota bacterium
GCCAGCACCTCTGGCGCAAGGTAGCCAACCGAACCCTCTGGTCGCTGACCGCTGCGCGCAGCAGCTTCGCTTCCATCGACCTCATGCATCGCCTGTGCAATACCAAAGTCGGCGATCTGTGCGCGCCCCTCGCGGTTGATCAAGATGTTGCGCGAGGAGACATCACGATGAATGATGCCGCGCACATGTGCTGCGGCGAGTCCGCGCGCCACCTGTGCGGCAACTGCTGCGGCGCGTCGTGGCACGAGTGGTCCGACGCGGCGCAACATCGAGGCGAGATCTTCACCGTCGACAAACTCCATCACAATTGCTGGCGACTCGCCCTCTGGCGCAACGTCAAACACAGCGGCAACGTTTGGGTGCGCGACGATTGCGGCGGCTCGACCCTCGGCACGGAAGCGGTCAGCGGCGGCGGCCGATGTTGCGAGTGGCGTGCGAAGTACCTTAACGGCCACATCGCGGCCGAGCGCCTCATCGGTTGCGCGGAAGACGAGGGCGGCCGCGCCTTCGCCAATCAGCTCCTGCAGCCGATACCGGCCAGCAACAACGTCGCCGGGCTTCAACGTTCGCTCGTCGCGCTCTGCTGGTGTCACGAAAGGCGCTCGCGTTCCGTCGCGATTGCTCCACGCACGATTGGTCCGTAGACCGGATGATCGAGTGCCACGTGCAGGTTGGCTCGCAGCCAACCCTCTGGTGAACCAACGTCGTATCGGGTGCCAGAGAAGTGATGCGCGACTACGGGCTGCTCTTGTGCCAGGGTGTGGATCGCGTCAGTCAGCTGGATCTCACCGTTAACTCCATGGGTTGTCTGCTCCAGCCGCTCAAAGATCTTCGGGCCAAGGATGTACCGGCCCACAACGGCAAGGTCCGACGGCGCATGCGCTGCGTCGGGTTTCTCGACGACGCCGCGAAGGGGAATGGTTCGACCCTGGTCGCTCGTTGGTAGCGTGGTGTCTGGATCAACGATCCCGTAGCGGTGGGTTTCGGCTGGCGCAACGCGCATCACGCCGAGCACTGATGCCTGCGTGGCTGCATAGGCGCTCATGAGCTCGGCGAGCGCCGGTGTTGGGCCGAAGATGAGGTCATCGGGGAGCATCACCGCGAATGGCTCATGTCCAACGGCGTCTTGCGCCATGAGCACAGCGTGGCCGAGGCCGAGCTGCTCTTTCTGACGGATCGTCACCAGGTGGACCATGTCGGCAACGGCGCGCACTGCGCGCAGGTGCTCAATGTCGCCTCGCTGTTCCAAGATCGCCTCAAGGTCAGCGGAGATGTCGAAGTGATCTTCGATGGCCCGCTTGTGCTCGCTCGTGACGAGGATGACCCGCTCGATCCCAGAGGCGACCGCCTCTTCGATGGCGTACTGGATGGCGGGACGATCAACGATCGGCAGCAGCTCTTTTGGGACAGCCTTCGTCGCGGGAAGGAACCTGGTGCCCCATCCGGCAACCGGGAGAACTGCGGTGCGGATCTTCATAGGGCCTCCGTGCGGTGCTGGGCCTCAGGATACCAGTCACCTCTCGCGGCGAACCAACCTGAGTAGCGCCCGGACGGGTCGGCCAATCAGCGGGAGGCGCACCTCGCTGGAGGCTTCAACGCTCACCAGGAAGCCGCAGAGGAGTAGTAGTGCCCCGATCAGCTTCCCCACCTGGTACCCCTCGGTAGAGCCGGCTCGATTCAGCGTATCGGTGAGGCTTGGCACGAAGGCGCCCAGCGCAATGAGCGCCGTCG
The DNA here is from genome assembly GCA_947483025.1 of Chloroflexota bacterium. The sequence goes on from CANKMK010000094.1 coordinate 1,732, forward strand.
CTGGCACACGACGATTGAGGGTGCCGTCGCGCCAGGCGCGCCAGGCATCGGGGAGGCTGCGCACAAAGTTCACGGTGAGCGCCACCGGGGCAATCGCCAGATTGAAGAGCAGCTCATCGCCACGCTGGTCTGGATCACTCGAATACGGGAGCACGCGGCGTTTCGGCATAAAGACATAGATCGAAAAGAGCGCGCCAGTTAGCAGCGCGAGTCCACCGCTCACATTCAAGATTGGTGTGAGCAGACGAAGTGTTGGTGGGAGGAGGAGTGCGATCGGCGCGCCAGTGGTTGGATCCGTTGCCCATCCTGGCGCGGGAAGCTCTGCGATCACGACGAGTGGCACGGCGACTGCACTCAACAGTGCGGTCAGCGTGACTGCAAAGCGCGCCCACCGAACGTCACCCATATACGAAAGCCACCCGATGGCAATCGCAGCGCCCCATGCAGTGAGCGCGTAGACGAGCGCCGTTGGCCCTGCCGACGGATCTTCTAGCCGGCGTGCGACCAGAATCGTAAAGAGGCCAGAGAGTGCGAGACAGAGTGCATACCAGTATCCGAAGCGCGTCTTCGCCAGCAAGAGAATCGTTCCAGCGCCGAGCCAGCCCGCAGTCCAGACCGCACCGAAGAGATACCAGACGCGATAGATCGGTTCACTCCAGCCAATCACGGCGGCAAGTGCCTCTGCGCCGGCTGCGATAGAGAATGCAAGTGCGCCAACACCCCACGCCAACTGATACGCGCCGCGACGTGTTCGATACTGATCGAAGAGCAGTACGGCGAAGAGTAGTGCGAAGAGCGCAGTGAGCGCGGGGAGAAGTGTGGTCACGCTGGTTCCGGCCTACGCCGGTAGAAACTCGTGAGCATCGTGATGCAGTCCATCGCAGAGCCCAAGCTCAGCGCCGGCGCCCTTTGGCAGCCGAATCGGACGCATGATTTCGCGCACACCACTACGGCTGCAACGCAGCCAGCCACGCACCGCCATCCATCGTGGCGGGCAGGCGGGATCGGTACAGAACTGGAATGGCCCCGGATTAATGGGTGAGGCCTCGCCAAATGAGGGGGCAACCTCGGTTGCGGTGGTGTCGAGCACGCTGATGCGGAACGGGGTGCCCTCAATCTGCGCAGAGCAACCGTCGCAGCGCGCGGCACTGTTCTCGGCGATGATTGTGGGGATGCGGATGCCGTTCACTTCCATAGTGCCTCTGATCGTACCCGAGCCTGCCGCGCCTTGGCGTCGCGCCCTTCCGATCCTGCTTATCGTCGCACTGCTCGCCGCTGCATGTGGGCCAGCGGGCGACCCAACCGACCCCGCCGCAGAGGTCAGGGGTGATGGAGCGCTGCAGGAGCTCTTGATTCGTCACGACTCCCGTGACCCTGCCTATCGCCTCACGGGTGGCGCGGTGGAGGTCGGCACAACCGTCGTACTCCAGGTGCGCACCGGAACAGACGACGCCGTCTCCGTTGCCCTCTCCGTCGCCGCGCCGTTCGGCGGAACCGCCACGAAGAGCCCCGCCCTCCGCGTCGCACGGGGCGTCCCCTGTGCCGACGTCAACGAGTCCAACCGCGGGGCGAGCGGCGAACTGACCGCTCTCTTAGCCCCTGATCCTGTGCTCGACCCCGCGAACGGGCTCACAGAGGCGCTCTGCGATGTTTGGCAAGCGAGCATCGACGTTGGGAGTGAGCCGACCGCGATCGGATATCACTTTGTCATTGCCGACGGTTCCGCTGCAGTAAAGCTTGCCGACGA
>CANKMK010000095.1 GCA_947483025.1 Chloroflexota bacterium
CTTTGCCTGGTGGGCGGTGTGGTGACAGCGCTGCTCGTTACGGGCGCGGTGAACGCGCGTACAAAATCAACCGAGACAGTTACGCGCTAAACGAAACCTCGGCGGTCGTCACAACCTTCGCCGTTCGCCCTGGCGCCGACTGAAAGCCCCAATACATGTTGGTGTGCTTAATGATGACGTCTGGAGGCGGCGCGCCCCACTCGGTCGCGTCTTCGGTGGTGTGGGCGTCGCTTACGAGCGTTACGTCGTAGCCGCGGGTAAAGGCGCCGTGAATCGTTGAGCGAATGCAGGCGTCGGTCTGCGCGCCAACCACCACCAGGTGCGCCACATCCGCTGTAGCAAGAGCCGCCTCCAGGTCAGTCGCCTCAAATGAGTCGCCGTAGAGTTTGTGCACGAGCGGTTCGCTCTCGAGTCGTACGAGCTCTGGTACGTACTGCCAAGCGTCGCTGCCGATGGGCATCTGCTCTTCGGAGTGCGCCACCCAAATCACGGGCGTGCCAGATGCGCGCGCCGCGGTGAGAAGCGTTTGGATGTTGGCAATCACGGCGTCGCGCTGGTAGGCGGCACCAACAACCCCGACCTGCACGTCGATGATCAGGAGTGCCGTTGCAGTTCGGTTGTGAAGTGTTGTCATGACGGCGGAATACTACCGCGTTCCCAAATTGGTGCGATCCGGTTGTCGCACGCAGGTGCTCCCGTATACTCCGCCGAGTCAGATGATCATCGGGGGGCTTCCCCTGAGGCGCTGTCATTAATACGGAGGTGTATCGTGGCCGACCCAAAGCAGACGAAATTCGTGCTCGACGAAAATCGGATGCCGAAGGCCTGGTACAACATCGCGGCGGATCTTCCGTGGCCACAATCGCCGGCGCTGAACCCTCAGACCGGCCAGCCCCTCGGCCCAGATGATCTCGCCCCACTCTTTCCAATGGCACTCATTGGTCAAGAGGTTTCGACGGAACGAGAGATTGAGATTCCCGAGCCGGTGCGCGACGCGTACCGCCTCTATCGACCGAGCCCGCTCTTCCGCGCGCATCGACTTGAGAAGCTGCTGGGCACGCCGGCGAAGATCTTCTACAAGTACGAGGGTGTAAGCCCTGCCGGAAGCCACAAGCCAAACACCGCGATTGCGCAGGCGTTCTACAACGCGCAAGAGGGTGTGAAGCGGCTGGCAACCGAGACGGGCGCAGGCCAGTGGGGTACGTCACTCGCGTTCGCGGGAGCAATGTTCGGCCTGGAGATCAAGGTCTACCAGGTGCGTGCGAGCTACGACGCGAAGCCGTATCGCCGCATCCTGATGGAGACGTACGGCGCGAAGGTGGTTGCAAGCCCAAGCCCCGACACGAACTACGGTCGTTCGGTGCTCGCTTCTGATCCACACACAACCGGTTCGCTTGGCATGGCGATCAGCGAGGCGGTAGAAGATGCCGCCACGCGCGACGACACCAAGTACGCACTCGGTTCGGTGTTGAATCACGTGCTGTTGCACCAGACGGTGATCGGCCAAGAGACGCAGTTGCAGCTGGAGATGGCGGACGTTGAGCCCGACATCTTGGTCGGCTGCACCGGCGGCGGATCAAACTTTGCCGGATTCACCTTCCCGTTCCTGGGCGCTGAATTCCGTGGCGGTCGCAAGGTGCGCGTGATTGCGGCGGAGCCGACGGCGGCACCATCGCTGACCCGTGGCATCTATGCGTATGACTACGGCGACACGGCGCATATGGCCCCAATGGTGAAGATGCACACGCTCGGTTCGGCCTTCATGCCAGATCCAATCCACGCCGGTGGGTTGCGCTATCACGGCATGGCCCCGCTGGTCTCTCTCCTAAAGGAGAAGGGCGCCATCGAGGCGGTCGCCATTCCGCAGCGTGAAACCTTTGAGCGCGGCGTGGAGTTCACCCGCACCGAGGGGATCTTGCCAGCACCCGAAGCGAACCACGCCATTGCGGCGGCGGTACGTGAGGCGCTGATCGCCAAGGCCGAGGGGAAGGAGCGCGTGATTGTCTTCAACAATTGCGGGCACGGCTTCCTCGACCTGGCGGCGTATGAGAACTACCTCGCTGGCAAGCTCGAGGACTTGAGCCTTGAGCAGAGCAAGATCGAGGCTGCGCTCAACGATCTGCCAAAGCCGTAACGCACCGGCGTTCGACGCTCATGGCGAACGTACGACCCTTCCGGGCGACGCGCTACGCGCGCGAGCAGATCGATGCGCTCTTAAGTCCACCGTATGACGCGGCGGACGCGGAGCTCATTGCTCGCTTGCGCGCGAGCGAGCCGCACAACTCGGCAGCCCTCGACGCATCGGGCTCTCCAGAAGAGGCAGCGGCCCTCTGGCGAGCATGGCGCGAGAGCGGCGTATTGATTGACGAGGCCGATCTTGCGATCTACCTGTACGAGGGCGTGGGAGCTGGAGCGACGGCGATTCGCGGCATCTTTGCTGCGATTCCCGTTGGCGCCTATGGCCCAGAGATCGGCGTCTACGGCCATGAGCGCACCCTTGATGGCCCGCGAGCGGGGCGTCGCGCACTGCTTGCAGCAACACGCGCCAACCTCTCGCCGATCTTGCTCTTGCGCTCCGGTGATGCGCACACGTTTGCAGGTGTGTTTGCAGAGGTTTCTACCAGCACCCCACTTATTGAAGGAACCACTCCCGATGATTCACAGGTTCGAGTCTGGCGTGTTGATCCACGAGGTGAACACGGCGCCTCACTGCTGCGCTGGGCGGCAGGCGCACCACTCGTGATTGCCGATGGGCATCACCGCTATGAATCAGCGCGCGAGTTGGCGGCAGTGGGGAGCGGGTCAACGCACACGCTGGGCCTGATTGTGGAAACCGACACGGCGGGACCGACTCTTCATGCCACACATCGCATTCTGACTGGGTATGACGGCGCGGTGTTCATCGCAGCGCTTACACAGTCGGCAGATGTTGTTCGCGTGGAGGTTGTCGGCGCTCTACCAAATCAGCTTCACCGCAACCAATTCGCAGTGGCAATCGATGGTGCAGTGACGGTGGTAACCCTACGTACCGAAACGTCGCACCAGCCAATTACCGCACGCGTTGAGAAGCTACTAGAAGAGACGCTGCACATTACGCCTGCGGATGTGGCCGCCGGTGCACTGCGCTACGAGCGCCAAACAGACCGCGCCATCAGCGCGTCACACCAGCCCAACACCATTGCACTGCTACTCCCACCAGAGAGCATGGAATCAGTGATTGCAACAGCGCTTGCCTCGCAGGTGATGCCACAGAAGGCAACACACTTCACGCCGAAGCCAGCGACTGGACTCCTCTTTCTCGCTCACGACCGAAACGAGGAACTCGGAGAGCTCTAGACCTTCGGTTTCGTGAGTGGCGACCTATAGGCCGTCGTTAAAGGTCCACACGTCGAGCGCGTCAAGGTCGAGGCTGCTGTTGCCGTTCGCGGCGAGTGCACCGGCAATCTGGGCGCGATGCTCGGTGGCGTGGTGC
>CANKMK010000096.1 GCA_947483025.1 Chloroflexota bacterium
ATCACCGCTCAGCAACTCCACGTCAGTAAGGCCGAAGGTTCGCTGCAGCGCGACGAGTTCGCGACCCTTCGCTGCACTCGCCTCTGTTCGGCTACAGAAGAGATACCCCTGCTGTCGAATGCCAAGGTTCCACCCCGCAAGGCCCGACTGCTCGGCAAAGTTCAGATAGAGCGGCAGACCCTCTTGAACCAGCGCGAGTTCATCGGCGTTGTCGTGCTGCAATCGGAATGCGCCCGTTGCAGCAGCAGTCGTCAGTGAAGCGATGCTGCTGCGGCGTTCAATCACCAGAACCTGAAGTCCGGAACGGGCTGCAAAGTAGGCGGTCGCTGCGCCCGCAACTCCTGCACCAATAATGACGAGGTCAACGCTTGCGGGAAGTGCTCCGTCGATGCGCTCGTACGTTGGAAGCGCGCTGTTATCGACGATCACGCGGGGTGTCCGGCAGCCTCACGAGCGGCACGCAGACGGGCAGCGATTGCCGTGGCACTGCGAGGATCGGCGCCGTCCAAGAGCTTCGGCCCAACGCCGAAGCCTGCGGCGCCTGCGGCCACCAGTGCGGCAATCTCATCGAGACCAACGTTCGTCGGCACGATCTTGCTCGTTGGGCTCGGTGCGAGCGTTGCGCGAATAAATGCTGGCGCGTTGATCGCTGCGGCGGGGAAGAGCTTCACGTAGGTGGCACCCGATCGCTCGGCGAGGTTGATCTCGGTTGGTGTGAATGCGCCAGGGAGCCAATCGATGCCGGCGGCGGTTGCGGCAGCCCCCGTTGCGGGGTCGGTGATCGGCGAGACAAGGAACTGTGCGCCCGCATCGATCATGCGCTTCGCCGTCGCCGCGTCGTAGACGCTCCCTGCACCAATGGCGAGCGTTGGATGAGAGGAGCGCAGTGAGACGATCGCGGCGGTTACCGCGGCTTCGGCCCCTTCGCCACGCAGGAAGAGTTCGAGTGCTGGCACACCTGCGTCAACGGCGGCATCGGCCCATGCCGACAAGACCGCAGCATCCTGTGCGGCGACCGCGGGGAGGATCCCGACGCGCGAGAAGAGTGGACCAAAAACCTTCGCATTCATGGCGGCAGTATCCCACGCCGCGCGCTAGTCTCGCGCCATGAAGATCACCCATCATCAGATTGGGCGGCATGCGATTGAGGTCTGGGTACCCCCCACCCTCTCGCCCACAACGCCACTCTTGGTCATGCACGACGGCAAGAATGTGTTCAATACGGAGACCTCCACCGTCGGCGTGACCTGGGGCGTTGCGGAGGCGGTCGAACGCGTTATCGCGCCTGCACACCCCGAACTGCAGCCACTCATCGTGGCGGTGTGGGTTCCCGACGAGCGTCGCCGTTTCCAGGAGCTTGCGCCACAGGCGGTGATGGAGCGCTACCCACAAATCTGGGACGAGATCGGCGGACCAACCGTCTCGTGGGCGATCAACGATCACACGCTCCGCGGCGATGAGTACCAAGAGGTGCTCGCAACGAAGGTGGTGCCGTGGGCGCGCGAGTGCTTCGGCATCACCGCATCACGCGAACGCACCGCCATCTGCGGTTCGTCGATGGGCGCCCTCGCCTCGCTCTATGCGTTGGCGCGATACCCAGAAACCTGGGGATCGGCGCTCGCCCTCTCAACGCACCTGCCTCTCGGCGGCGGCCTCATGGGAGCGGGCCTTGCCGATCTTCTACCGCCGCCGGGTCGCCACCGCATTTGGATGGACTACGGCGACCAAACCCTCGATGCCGCCTATGCCCCGTATCAAGCTCGCTTCGACGCCGACCTTGCGGCACGGGGCTGGCAGTTCGGCGCCGATGTGCTGACCACCCCGTTTCCGGGCCACGATCACAGCGAGCGCGCCTGGTCGGCACGCATCCATCTTGTGCTGCAGTGGTGGCTCAGCGGCCTCGGGTGAGTTTCGCCCTCTGGTAGGCTCGCTCTATGCCGAAGACCATCATCGAAAAAATCTGGAACGAGCACGTTGTCGATCAGCAGGAGGGGGCGCCCGCCATCCTCGCGATCGACCTGCACCTCGTGCATGAGGTCACCAGCCCCCAGGCATTCACCGGCCTCCGGGCCCGCGGGCTGAAGGTTCGTCGCCCTGACCGCACGGTGGCCACCGCCGACCACTCCATTCCCACCACTCCACGCAACCTGCCGATCGCCGATGAGATGGCCGCCGCCCAGGTGAAGCAGCTCGAGGCGAACTGCGCCGAGTTCGGCGTACCGCTCCACGGCTGGGAGTCACCGAACCAAGGGATCGTGCACGTTATTGGGCCAGAGCTTGGGCTCACCCAGCCAGGCGCGACCATCGTCTGCGGCGACTCACACACGGCAACGCACGGCGCCTTCGGCGCACTCGCATTCGGCATCGGCACGAGCGAAGTCGAGATGGTGCTCGCCACGCAGTGCCTCTTACAGCGCAAGCCGAAGACCTATCTGGTGCGCGTCGACGGAACGCTACGACCAGGCGTCTCCGCAAAAGACATCATCCTCGCGCTGATCGCGCGCATTGGCGTTGGCGGCGGCACCGGTCACGTCTTCGAATACGCAGGCTCGGCAATTCGTGCCCTCTCAATGGAAGAGCGCATGACGATCTGCAACATGAGCATCGAGGGTGGCGCACGCGCCGGACTCGTTGCCCCCGACGAAACGACCTTCGCCTACTTGAAGGGTCGACCGCATGCGCCGCAGGGTGCCGATTGGGATGCCGCCGTCGCACGCTGGCGAACGCTCACCAGTGACGAAGGTGCAACCTACGACAAAGAGATCGTCATTGATGCAAATACATTGGAGCCGATGGTCACCTACGGCACGAACCCAGGAATGGGCCTGCCGATCAGCGGCACCATTCCAAATCCTGCCGACGAATCTGATCCCGCCGCCGCACGCGCACTGACACGCGCGCTGGAGTACATGGATCTACACGCGGGCGACAGCATCATTGGTCGACCGGTGAACACCGTCTTCATTGGAAGCTGCACCAACGGTCGCATCAGCGACCTGCGCCTCGCCGCGAATGTGCTCAAGGGCCAGACGGTCGCGAAGGGTGTACGCGTGATGGTGGTCCCTGGTTCTGCCGACGTGAAGCGACAGGCCGAACGCGAAGGGCTCGACAAAATCTTCCGCGACGCCGGTGCCGATTGGCGCGAGGCCGGCTGCTCGATGTGTATCGCGATGAATGGCGACCAGCTCGCTCCAGGCGAATACGCGATCAGCACCTCGAACCGCAACTTCGAGGGGCGCCAGGGGAAGGGGGGTCGCACCTTCTTGGCCTCACCGCTCACCGCCGCCGCCACCGCCCTCACCGGCGTGATCGCCGATCCACGCACGCTTCCAGGGATGAGCCGCTGATGGCCGCCCCTAAGGTCGGCACCTTCACCACGGGGCTTGTGCCACTCCCCGCCGAGAACGTCGACA
>CANKMK010000097.1 GCA_947483025.1 Chloroflexota bacterium
GATGCGCTCACGTGCCCGAGCAACCTCAAACGCCCAGTTCGCCATCTTGGCGCCCATGGTGGTTGGCTCTGCGTGCATGCCGTGCGTTCGCCCAATCATGATCGTGTCGCGCTCCTCACGAGCGCGGCGGATGATGGTCTTGAGCAGTGCCGCGAGTCCGGTGTCAATGAGCGCTGCGGCGTCGCGCATCTGCAGTGCGAGCGCAGTATCAACGACGTCGCTGCTGGTAAGGCCATGATGAATCCAGCGCCCCTCTGGGCCAACACTCTCAGCGAGCTGGTTCACGAAGGCGACAACATCATGATCGGTAGTGCGCTCCAACTCGTTGATGCGAGCGACATCCACCTTCGCCTTGGCGCGGATCACAGCAACGGCGTCGGCGGGCACTTCGCCCGTTGCAGCCTGCGCGTCGAGTACAGCCAGCTCCACCTGTAGCGCCGCACTCCAACGCGCCTCATCGCTCCAGACCGCCGTCATCGACGGCGTCGCATAGCGGGGGATCATCGCTTGGCGTGGCGCAACGGGCGCCAGGCGCGCTCAATCGTTTGCGTGCGCTCAGGGCCAACCGAGAGGAGCACGATCGGTGCACCGGCGATCTCTTCGAGCGCCGTGACATAACGTCGGGCGTTCTCGGGGAGATCGGCCATTGCGCGAACGTTGGTGATCTCCTGTTCCCAACCGGGGAACTTCTCGTAGATTGCCTTCGCGCGTGCAACTTCAGCACTCGATGTTGGCCAGCGGTCAACGCGCTTGCCGTCGATCTCATACGCAACACAGAGCAGAATCTCAGGGATTCCCGAGAGCACATCGAGCTTGTTCAACATGATGCTCGAGACGCCATTCAACTCAACCGCGTAGCGGAGCGGAACAGCATCGTTCCAGCCGACACGGCGACGGCGACCGGTGGTCGTGCCAACCTCATGTCCGGTGACGGCAATGCGCTCGCCGATTGCGTCGGTGAGCTCGGTGACGAATGGGCCGGACCCTACGCGTGTGGCGTAGGCCTTCATGACACCCATCACCTCATCAATCTGCAGCGGGGCAATGCCACCACCGGTGGTAGCGCCACCAGAGATCGGATGCGATGAGGTGACAAATGGATACGAGCCGTGGTCGAGGTCGAGCATCGCCCCCTGGGCGCCCTCGAAGAGGAGGTGCTCCTTGCGGGCATAGGCACGCTGGACCAGGTCGTTCGTGTCGGCGATGTGTGGTCGGAGGCGCTCACCCCAGGTAGCAATCAGTGCGGCCACCGCATCGGCGTCCACCGCCTCGGCATAGCCGGTGGCACCAAGTGCAGCGAGGAGTGCACGCTTCTCTGGAAGCACGCGCGCCAGCCGTGCCGCCGTCGAGGCTGGATCGAGGAGGTCTTCTACCCGGAGGCCGAGCCGGGCGGCGCGATCCTCATACGCAGGTCCGATGCCGCGCTGGGTGGTACCCACCTTGTCACCAGCGAGCGCGCTCTCACGGGCTTTGTCGAGCGCCACGTGATACGGAAGGATCAGGTGGGCTGCGTGGCTGACGCGCACCTTTGAGATGTCGATGCCGCGGCTGATCAGCCCATCAAACTCTCGGATCAGCGTGGCGGGGTTCACGACCACCCCTGGTCCGATGATTGGAGTGATGTGCCCATAGAGGACGCCCGAGGGGACTAGGTGCAGCTTGAAGGTGTCGTCACCAATGACGATGGTGTGGCCAGCGTTATCGCCGCCCTGGTAGCGGACGACGGTCGAGACCTGCTCGGCGAGGAAGTCTGTGGTCTTCCCCTTTCCCTCGTCGCCCCACTGGAGTCCGACGATCACGCTTGCAGGCATAGCCCCTCGCTCTCGGCTGAATGGATGCTGCCGGGCAACGCACGGCGGGGGGATCGTACCCCCTCGCTGCCCAGTTCGGGAGCCCCGCAGCGCGGGCGAGGTGCGATGATCTGGCAACGATGTCGCACCCCCCTGTGATCCTTTGGTTCCGCCGAGACCTTCGCCTCGCTGACCACCCCGCCCTGGTCGCGGCAGCAGCGGCGGCCACGGAGCGGGGCGTACCGCTCTTGCCGATCTTCATCTGGGAGCCAGGCCTTGTTGCTGGCCCCCGGGCCAGCGCCAACCGCACCTGGTTCCTCCGTGAGAGCGTCAAGGAGCTCGCGAGCAACCTGCGTGCACTCGGCTCGGATCTCATTGAGCTGCAGGGGCCAGCCGCAACGGCACTTCCGCGACTTATTGGCGAACTGCGCGCCGCAGGCGGCGTCGGCGACATCGATCTCTTCATGACGCGCGATCACACGCCCTTCGCGCGAAAGCGCGATCGCGACGTTGCGGAGCTGCTCAGCCCACTCGGCGTGCACGTGCATGCGAAGCGCGGACTTGTTGTTGTTGAGCCAGAGGAGCTGCTCACTGGTGGTGGTACACCGTACGGTGTGTACACCCCGTACTTCCGACGCTGGCTCGAACAGATCGATGCCAGTACGCCACTACCTGCACCGAAGACTCTCCCGCCACTACCAACACCAACGCCAGCAGCTACCGTTGATCAAGCGCTTCTTGATGCGCATGCGGTGCCAACGGCGCAAGTTGAAGAACTTCCGAAGCCAGGTGAGCGCGCCGCGCGCGCACACGCCGATGCATGGCGAAAATCTGTTGGCGACTATGCGAAGCGCCGGAACACGCTGGCCGACACCGCTGGCACGAGCCATCTCTCTGCGGCGCTGCACATCGGACTCCTCTCGCCGCGCGAACTTGTTGCGCGACAACTCCCACTGCCACCAGAGCGTGAGGGTGAGCGCTCCGGCGAACGACTCTGGGTGAGCCAAATTGCCTGGCGCGACTTCTACACACAGGTGCTCTGGCATGCACCACATGCGGCGCGCAGCGCGTGGCGACCAAGCTATGACGCGATCAAGTGGAGCACCGACGCAACGCTGCTTGCAGCGTGGAAGAGTGGTGCAACTGGCTACCCGGTTGTTGATGCGGCGATGCGGCAACTTGCAGCCACAGGCTTCATGCACAATCGCGCTCGCATGATCGCGGCATCATTCCTTACGAAAGACCTGCTGATCGATTGGCGCGAAGGTGAGGCGCACTTCCTCCGCCATCTCGTCGACGGTGATATTGCTGCGAACAACGGTGGTTGGCAATGGTGCGCCGGAAGCGGCACCGATGCGCAGCCATACTTCCGCATCTTCAATCCGGTCACACAGGCTGGAAACTTTGATCCCGATGGAGCCTACGTGCGACGTTGGGTTCCTGAGCTCGCTGCACTGAGTGCACCAGCAATTCATGCGCCGTGGGCACATGAGAAGGCGCTGATGGCAGTCGGCATTGAACTTGGACGCGACTACCCACACCCGATCGTTGATCACGCCGAAGCGCGTCAGCGAACGCTCGATGCGTACA
>CANKMK010000098.1 GCA_947483025.1 Chloroflexota bacterium
GGTCTCGAGGGTGTTCAGCTCCTGGTCGGCCAGTTCCGGGGTCACCGTCACATCGAGGCCAATCTGGGCGATCTGCACCCGCCAGCCCGAGGGCCAGGTTGCTCCCGTATGTGGGCTGGTCCACGAACCGAGGGCGGTCAGGGTGATCTGTTCCCCTTCGATGTGCCGCACCACGCCGTTGGCCCCAACCCAGGTGCCGTAGACAAGCGGGAAGCTCCCATCTTTGGCGCGAACGAACGAGAGCATCAGGTCGCTCCCATCGCTTAGGTTCAGCGCAAACCAATCCCAGCCGCCGCCACCAATGGCGATGAAGTCGCCCCACTGGTGATCGAACCAGGAGCTCCCCGTCACTGCAAGCGTCTCTCCGCCAATCGAAAGCGTTCCCGCAGTCGGCATGCGTGTGCGCGAGTAGTAGTACGAGCCGCCCGCGTCGGCGAAGGCAACCCAGCCATCGGTGTCATGCAGCACCGGCGCGCGACCAGCACCCAACTGCAACATCAGGCCGTTGCCACCAATCTCCATGCCGCCATCGGGGAGCACGAGCATCACCCATGGATCACGGCCGAGCGTTATCGGATTAAGTGGATTTGCACCCGTGATGGCAAACGCAGCGCTAACCGCGCGCGACATGACCGGTGCAATGTTTACCTGAGGCCCAACTTCAACACGCTGGTCGTAGCTGAATGAACCGGCGCGCGAACCGCGCGGCTTCTCGGTAATGGCAATGTGTGAGGCCCACGTCACAGGGAACTGCCCACGCTTTGCGCGGAAGATCACCGCTTCGTAACCGAACTCGCGCGCGCCGTCGAGCGTTGCCACATGACCAGTCACGTACCACCACTCAGTGAGTCGATCGTGTGGCGCATCGTCACGCGGTAGTTCAATAGCGATCGGATCAACAACGCTCGGCCGTGGCGTGGGCTTCTCATACGGTGCACCGGTTGGTGCGGGAGAGTTTGCCAAGAGCGGACCAGAGCATGCAGCGGCAAGAACCGCACTCAACAGCAGAAGCAGGCCACGTCGCATCATCGTCGCTCCGCCTCTGCTTCGGTGGCGATGCGGCCGGCAAGCAAACGCTCCATCCACTTTGGTGCCCACCAGTTCTTGTCGCCAAGGAGTCGCATCGTTGCCGGAACGAGTAGCGCACGAACAATTGTTGCGTCGAGCGCCACAGCAATCGCCACGCCAACACCGAGCGCCTTGATCAGAACGATTTCGGCGAATACAAATGAACCGGCCACAACGACAACGATGAGTGCAGCGCTGGTGACAATGCGACCACTGCGCTCCAAGCCACCAGCAACTGCGGCGGTGTTGTCACCGGTGCGATCGTAGATCTCGCGCATGCGCGTGAGCAGGAACACTTCGTAATCCATCGAGAGACCAAAGAGCACGCAGAACAAGATGACCGGAATCGTTGTTTCGACGAATCCGAGCGGTGCGAAGCCGAGCAGCGCAGAGAGATTTCCATCTTGGAAGATCCATACCAGCGCACCGAAGCTCGCAAGAATGGAGAGCGTGTTCATGAAGACCGCCTTGATCGGCAGCACGATGGAGCGCAATAGCACGGCGAGAATGATCAGCGTGGCGAGAATCACCACCAGTGCGCTGCGTGGGAACTCCGACGAGATGGTGTCGACCACGTCAACGATCTCCGCAGCACCGCCACCAACGAGTGTCGTGAGTCCGGCTGGTGGCGTGAGTGCAGTCACCTCACCTGCACCAACGGCGTCTGGCGTTGCGGCGCGCAGCTCGGCAACGAGTGCGCGCGTGTCGGGGCGGTTTGGGCCCTGCGCTGGCGTAATCGTGACTGCGGTCAAATCGCCGTTTGTAGTTACCGAGAGCAACTGCTGCACGTAGCGATCGGGCGGCGCACCAGTTGGTGAGTCGTAGAGCAACTGGTACTGCGCCAGCGTGAGTCGTTCATCGATGGAGACGATGGAATCGACGCGCGCCACGCGCGGGTCAGCCTCGAGCGCACGTACCCAATCGAAGAGCAGCGCGATGTTCTCTGGCGTTGTTGCATCGCCGTTGGTGCGCACCGCAACGGTCATCGGTGAGAACTCACCCTCGCCGAACGAGCGGGTCAGTGCGTCAAGGGCTTGGCGACTTGGTACGCGCTCCGGAAGGATGCTCCCGTCTGGCGCATTGAACTTCACGCCGAGCCATGGTGAGCCGAGCGCCACCAGGAGCACCAGCGTTGGTACGGCAACGGCGAGGGGGCGGCGCATCACACCGCGCGCCAGGCGTGCCCAACGGCCCTGCTCACTCGGCTCCTCGTAGGTCACCTTCCGCACGGCGAGGCGGTCCACCCGGGCGCCGAGCACGCCCAAGAGCGCGGGGAGGAGGGTGAGGCTGGCGATGACGGCGAGCGCCACGGTGATGGCGCCGGCGATGCCGATCGAGCGCAAGATGGCGAAGTCGAAGAGCACGAGGCCCACCAGGCCGAGCATGACCGTGACCCCACTAAAGAAGACGGCGCGACCGGCGGTCGCCACGGTGCGCTGCACCGCCAGCGCCACACGATCGGCGCGCTTTGCGCTGCCACGACCGAGCTCCTCGCGGAAGCGCGAGACCATCAACAACGAATAGTCCACACCAAGGCCGAGCCCAAGCAGCGTGGTGAGATTCAACACGAAGACACTCATGCGCGTGACCTGCGCCACACCAAAGATTGCGGCGAGTGCAATCAACACCGCAGCACCGCCAACGGCGAGTGGCAACCCCGCCGCAACAGCAGAGCCGAATACCAAGAGCAACACGATTGCAGCGAGTGGCAGGCTGATCAACTCACTGCGGCGCAGGTCGCTCTCCGACACACTCTGAATGTCGGCGTAGAAGGCGGGACCACCAGCAATCTGCACAGTGAGTCCGTCAACGTCAGTAAGTGCTGCCGCAACGCCATCGAGCGCCTCTGGCGAGTCGTCAGGCTTCAGGTCCAAGAAAATAATGTCGTACACGACGCCGTTCGCAACGCTCACCTGCGATGGTGCGATCAGGTGTGATCGAATCCCAACCACATGTGGGGCCCCTGCAACGCCGGCAACTGCACGAGCGGCAGCTGATTCAAACTCCAGTGAGCCAGGAACCAGCGTCTCCGAAGAGATTGCGAGTACGAGCGCCGATGGTGGAGCACCAAGCTCCTCTTCGAGCAGTGCACGTGCACGAGCAGATTCCAGTGCTGGAAGATCAAACCCACCCGCCTGCAGCGCACCGGGTGCCTGTGGTGCAAACGGAAGTGCAAGAAGGAGTACGCCCAGCCACACGCCGATCACTGCACGCCGATGCGCATACATGAAGACACCGAGCCGTTCAAATGGTGGCAAGCGTCGTGCGGCCATGATCAGTGTCCTTCGCCGAGACGAGCAGCGAGAAAC
>CANKMK010000099.1 GCA_947483025.1 Chloroflexota bacterium
GCCCTTCTTCTCTGCATAGTAGTTGGCGCCTGCAACCCAGCCATCCATGAACTTGGTCACGCCTGGGTATGGAGCACCACCGTAGGTGGCGATCGTCTTGGTCTTCGAGATAGCTGACGCCAAGTAGGCGGCGAGCATCGAAGCCTCGTCGATCTGGAAGTCGATACCGGTGAAGTTCGCCGGAATCGTGCCATCCTCAAGTGCCCAGGTTGCGTCTACCCAACCGAATGCAATGTCAGCATTGGCTGCGTCGAGCGCGGCTGCCTGCAGGGCGGTGCCCTGGTTGTAGCCGACGGCGATCACGGTATTGCAGCTCTGGTCGATCAACTGCTGAATGTTCGGCGCGTACGACGAATCATCAACAGCGGTCGTGTAAGCCGTCTGGAACCCCTCAGCCTTGAGTGCCTCGAGGCCCTCGTAGGCTGACTGGTTGAAGTTCTTGTCGGCAGGTCCGCCCGTGTCCAACGAGAGGCATGCCTTGTACTCGGCCTTCCCGGCATCGGCAGAGGCTGACGGCGAAGCCGTCGAGCCACCGCACGCTGCGGCGAGAAGAGCGAGAACGGTGAGGAGCGCGAACATTCGCGTCTTCATATGTATGTAGCCCTCCGCTATTTTCTTTTGCTCAGACGCCCACGGCGACGAGCGGGTCAGCCATTCGCTGACCGTGGCGGCATTGTGCCTCATAACGGCGCGATACGCGCACGCATTGCAATTGGGTAGCGGAGGAAGGTTGCGGCTCTGTTACACACCCCGCTGCGAGAGCCAAGAATCCAGGGCATTCCTGAGACGGACTTTGGTTCGCTGGTCGGTAAAGGCAAAATCGTAGCCAGTTCGCGCGAGGGCAATCAGGTCTGAGACCGGGAGTCCGAGCCGACGATGCACAGAGAGGTACTCCTCCGAAAGAGTCACGTCACTCACGACCAGGTCGTCGGTATTGAGGGTAATCGGCACACCGCGCCGACGCAGCTCGGCGATCGGGAATTCGCCATAGCCCGAAACGATAGCGGCCTGTGTATTGCTGGTTGGACAGAGGTCGAGCGAGACGTTGCGCGCAGCAAGCTCGGCGCACAGTGATGGATCATCAACGGCGACCCCACCATGCGCAATGCGCGCGGGCTGCACGTCGAGCGCACGGCGAACCTGCGCGGCACCGCCCCACTCCCCTGCATGGAGCGTGATCGCGAGGCCACCGTCGCGCGCGATGTCAAATGCCTCTTTGAAGGTCAGCGGGTCAGGGAAGGCGGCCTCGCGACCGGCGAGATCGAAGGCCACGACGCCGATGTCTTGGGCGGCAACCGCTGCAGTTGCGAGGCTGCGATTCTCTTCCAGTGAGTGTGAGCGGAGGGCGGTAACGATGAGACGCACCTCAATGCCAGTTTCTGCGGCTGCGCGTCGCGCGCCCGCCGCAACGGCAGCGATGACTTGCGACTGCGTCAGTCCCTTGGCGGTGTGCAGGTGTGGGCCCCAGCGCATCTCAAGGTAGGCGACATTCTCTGCCGCCTTGCTGCGCACCAACTGCTCCGCGGCGCGGTCAAGTGCCTCTGCGTCTTGCAGGAGGGCGATCGGCAGATCAAATGCGCGGAGCAGATCGGCCTGATCGGCGCAGCGTTCTGGTGCGACCAGCGCGGCGCGCATCCCTGCCCAATCGCGAGGGGCCTCGACGTTCCGCGTTGCGGCGAGTTCGAGCGCTAACGCGGGATCAAGCGAGCCATCCAGGTGAAGATGCAGCTCTGGTTTGGGCATCTCAAAGAAGAGGCGTCGCGCATCGTCGGCACGCTGGAACTCCATTGCACCCCTCCCCTCGCATCGTCTCGCAGGCCGCGCACCCGCGTGCGCAACTCCGCGAGAGAGAGGATACTCCCCCGTATGACCTCGTCACTTCCGGTTGCGACAGATTCACGAGCCCTCGGAGCCTGGCTCCGTGACGCGACTCCGGTTGACCGCATCGGCATTGAAGAGCGCGTCGCCACCCTGAAGACTCGCTCCATTAAGAAGTCCTCCAAGGTGTGGGCACTCCGCCTGGCGCTGAGCATGTGCGACATCACCACCCTTGAGGGGAAGGACACGCCCGGAAAGATCCGCCAGCTGGCAACAAAGGCGATGCGCCCGCTGCCAGGCGACGCCTCCATGCCTTCGGTTGCGGCGCTCTGCTGCTACCCCGACCTGGTCGGCGTAGCGAAAGAGGCGCTCAAGGGGAGCAGCGTCAAGGTTGCAGCTGTCGCAACGGCATTCCCGAGCGGTCGCTCGTGGATCGACCTGAAGATTGCCGAGACGAAGTACGCGGTTGCGGCTGGTGCGGATGAGATCGACATGGTGATCGACCGCGGCGCCTTCCTTGCCGGCGATTACGCCAAGGTGTGGGATGAGATCGTCGCCGTAAAGGAGGCCTGCGGGCCAGCGCACCTGAAGGTCATCCTTGAAACCGGCGAGCTCGGCACCTATGACGACGTGCGCCGCGCATCAGCGTTGGCTATTGCCGCCGGCGGCGACTTCATCAAAACCTCCACGGGGAAAGTCACTCCAGCGGCGACACTCCCCGTGACGCTCGTCATGCTCGAAACGATTCGTGAGCATTGGAACCGCACCGGCAAGGTCGTTGGAATGAAGCCTGCCGGTGGCATTCGTACGGCGAAAGAGGCGATTCAATATCTCGTGGTCGTTCATGAAACGCTCGGCCCCGACTGGCTTACCCCCGACCGCTTCCGCTTTGGCGCATCGAGCCTCGTCAACGATCTGCTGATGCAGCTCGAAAAAGAGGTGACAGGCGCCTACGCCGATCCGGACGACTTCACGCTCGACTAGCGTCTAGAGCGGCGCGCCGCACGGGCGCGGGAGTGTCGGCTACGAGCCGATCGGGTGCCAGACGGTCTTCATCTCGAGGAAAGCGGTAATGCCGTCGATTCGTTCGCCGCGCTCGCCATCAAAGGCGTCGGCGCGATCCTTCACCCCGTGTGGGCGACGTGCGACGCGGGCGACATGCTCGGCAGCACCCTGCTCCGCCTCAACGAGGAGTTCGTCGGGGCAGCCCCACAGGTCATACCCATCGATGTCGGCGTGACGCACCAGATGCGGCAGCAGTTCGGCGCGGCGCGCGGTGATGATGTTCACGACGCCCGCCGGAACATCGCTCACGGCGAGGGTTTCAGCCAGGGTGACGGCGGGAAGTGGTGCTGATTCGCTCGCAAGGACGATCGCCACATTGCCGCCGGCGAGTATGCCACCGAGTCGCGAGACAAGACCGAGGAGTGGCGAGGCCTCTGGTGCGATGGAGGCGATCACGCCGGTTGGCTCAGGGAGGGTGAAGACGAAGTGTGACGAGGCGACAGGATTGGTGCCGCCCAGTACCGCAGAGA
>CANKMK010000100.1 GCA_947483025.1 Chloroflexota bacterium
AGCAAGGATTACGTCTCTGTCCTGACCCGCCAGTCCGCCCCAGAGGGGGTTGATTGGCGCACGATGTCTGTCGTTGCACGCGCGCTGCTCCTTACGCGCGCCTCGGTGCTCCCGTTGACGATTCTCGGCTCGGGGCAGGGCCTCCTCTTCGCCTGGTGGAGCGGCAAGATCAGCGACGCAACGTTTGGCGGCAACGCTGTCAGCGGCATTCTCCTTGGCTTCGCCGCATTCTTCGGTGCAAACCTCGCCCACGCGGCAAACAACCTAGCGAATGACTGGCGCGACTACCACGACGGTCTCGATCGACCCGGCTACCCGCGTGCCGACTACTCACCACACCCAATTGCGTCGGGCGCAATGTCGAGCCGCACCCTGCTGGTCACGATTGGGATCTTGACCGCTCTTGCTGCCATTCTCGGTGGCTTCACCATGGTGATTCGCGGCGAGCCGATGCTCGGCGCATTTGCGATCGCCGGGCTGATCCTCTCGTGGGGCTACACCGATCCACCACTACGCCTCAAGCGACGCGGCCTCGGTGAACTCTCCGCCTTCATCGTGTGGGGACCGCTCATGGGTGGTGGCACCTATCTCGCAGCAACTGGCTCTATCGATGCAACTGCCCTCATTGCCACACTACCGTGGGCACTCTTTGTGACCGCGGTGCTCTTCGGCAAGCATCTCGACAAGATTGAGGCAGATGGCTCACGCGGCGTGAAGACCTTTGTCGTCCGCATCGGTGAGCGCCGCGCGCGTGCCTTCACGACGCTGCTGATCACTGCGGGCTATCTCGGCATCGCCGTCTTCGCTATTCCAGCGATCGGAATCTTCCCGTGGTTCGTCGCGCCGCTTGCGGGACTGGGTGCAATCGTTGCACTCCCTGCGCTGAAGATTGTGGCGGCACCACGTCCAGCTGCTCCACCAGCCGGTTACCCGCTCTGGCCACTCTGGCATGTGGGCGCGGCATTCCTCGCATCGCGCCCCGCAATGGGAGCGCTGCTGGTTGGGCTGGTTGTTGGAGCGATCCTCGGCCGCTAAGCCAACGGAGCGTTACTTCCCCTTCGCCTCGGGCCGCGCGACACGCGCAGGTGGCACGCGCAGCGCCTCAAACTTTGCAATCTCTACTTCAATCGCTGCGACCTCTGCAGCGGCCGCGCGCCACTCAGCTGATCCAGCAGTGGCAGCGGCGCGCTTTGCGCGGGCGGCGGCGTGTTCGCGCATGAGGGTCGGTCGATCTGCACGCGGGGTGAATGCCTTTTCGCTCATGTCGCCTCCCTCTGATGGTGTTGGTGCCGAAGGCGGGACTCGAACCCGCATGATCTCATCGACCGGCCGATTTTAAGTCGGATGCGTCTGCCATTTCGCCACTTCGGCCCCTCTATCGTAGCGGGGCGGTGGCTTTGGTACCGAAGGTGGGAGTCGAACCCACATGACCTTTCAGTCGACCGATTTTGAGTCGGTTGCGTCTGCCATTTCGCCACTTCGGCACACGTAGATCCTAGCGGCGCGGCACACTAGGCACATGACACGGGCCAGCAGACCAGGCGGAGGCGAGGGGGCTGAGCGTACGGCGCTGCTCGCCGCCGCCCGAGCAGGCTCCCAGGACGCCTTCCGAGATCTCTTCACCCCCGACCTCGACCTTGCCTGGCGGATGGCGTTGCGCATCACGGGGAGTGAGGCGAGTGCCGATGACGCCCTGCAGGCGGGGCTCCTCTCGGCATACCGCTCCCTCGACCGAGTTGCCCCGACCAACCTTCGCGGCTGGTTCGTGCGGATCGTGGAGAACGCCGCGCGCGACCTGATGCGCCGTGAGCGCCGGCACCCGACACTCCCGTTCGCCAGTGACTCGCACGAGGAGGCGGGGGAGGGTGCGCAGCGTGACCGCGTCGCGGCAGAGCCGCAGGCGGGGGCAGCATCCGACCCGGCGCAGCGCGCTGAGGCGAGCGAACTCGCCACCGCTCTGGCGACCGCCCTCGGAGCGATCCCAGAGGAGCGCCGGCGGGCGATCCTCCTCTACGACGTTGATGGCTACGACTATGCGGAGATCGCTGAACTGACCGGGGTATCGGTGGGAACCATCAAGAGCCGCATCAGCCGAGGGCGCGAAGAGCTGCGCCGCCTCCTCGCCGACCTTCGGCCGGGAACCGCTGGCGCACCCTCATCGTTGGGAGAGCGAGATGAATAAGCCCTCTGGCGCCCCTGAGCACGATCAACTGAGCGCCTATCGCGACAGTGAGCCCCGCCGCGCCCGTGACCCCTTTGCCAACCCCACCGTCCGAGTCGAGATCGCCCGTATCGCCGATGCTCGGGCCCAGCGCGCTGTAAGCGGTTGGCGATCAGCCCTCTTCGGCTGGGTCAGCGCGGCGCCGCGTGGCGCCCTTGCGGGTGCTGCGCTCTCTGCGGCGCTCCTTCTTGGGGGCGTCGCTGGTCAGATTTCGGGCGGCACTGCAAGCGCAGCCCGAGTGGAGGTCGGGAGCGATTTCCTCGCAGCGAGCCTTCCCCCCGAAGCCTCGATGGCCGTAAAGACGGACAGCGTGAGTGACGAGCTCCAAGTCCCAGGAGCACTCGATGGCGCAGCGATCGTCTCTGGAGCCGCACTGCTTCTGCTGACGGGGAGCCTTGCGGTGGTGTTCGTGAACGTACGGAGGCGTCGCGCCTAGCCGAAGGGCTCTGCACTCCTGCGGTACCCTCGCGGTATGCCAACCAAGCGCCGACTCCTCCTCGTTGATGCCTATGGGCTGATCTACCGTGCCTTCCATGCACTGCCGCCGCTGACGAACAGCCGCGGCCAACTCACCAACGCCGCATACGGCTTCACCAGCATCCTGCTCCGCACGATGGCCGACGTCGATCCCGAGCGTGCCATCGTGGCCTTCGATGCCCCAGGCACCACCTATCGGCATGAGCGCTTCCCCGCGTACAAGGCGCAGCGGCCATCGATGCCCGACGAGCTGCGCTCCCAAGTGCCGATCGTCCGCGACCTCGTTGCGGCACTAGGTCTTCCGCTCCTTGAGGCCACGGGGTACGAGGCAGACGACGTTATTGGCACCATCGCCACCGCTGCAGAGCGCGACGGCTGGGAGGTGCACATCGTTTCAGGCGACCTCGACATGTTGCAGCTGGTCACCAAAAAGGTTCACCTGATGCACACCGCCAAGGGTGGAGCTGATGCAATCGTTGAATACGATCCAGAACGGGTCTTTGCGCGGTACGGCCTCACCCCAGAGCAGATGGTCGACTTCAAGTCGCTCAAGGGGGACAGCTCCGACAACATTCCTGGTGTTCCAGGTGTGGGTGAGAAGACCGCCTCCAAGTTGATCGCA
>CANKMK010000101.1 GCA_947483025.1 Chloroflexota bacterium
AAAGAAGTAACTGGCAATCGCCAGCCTGCTCTCGCCCTCGCTGCCTAAGGCAGTAAGGTGAGCGTGGAAGCGGCCCCCGCTTCGCGGGTCGTGGAAGCGTCATAAAGCGAAGCTGCAGTGGTGACGAGCGACGCATAGTCATCACGTAAGCCCGATTTAGGGACATGTATCTCGGTTGAGGGTCGATCCGGCCTGTGGGAGCGCCTCAACTTAGACTAAACCGCAGGACACGCTCGTAGTGGTCTCAAGGAAGGCTTTTCGGACGAGGAGTTCGACTCTCCTCCATCTCCACCAACACTTGTGCGTGGCGCGGATCGCGCGCTACCCAATCTCCTTGATGCGCGCCTTCACCAAGGTGACAAGGAGCTTCTCGTCAATCTCCCAGTCGCTCGGAATGGTGATGGTGTGCTTGAGTACGCGGTATCCCTTCAGCTTTGGAGTGAAGGCCTCGATCACCGCCTTGCTGAATGGATTCACCAGCAGGTATTTCGATGAGGCGGAGGCGCCAAACACGTAATCCTTCTCAGTGCGCAGGATTGGTTGATTCCAGGCGATCACGAGCTTCAGTTCTGGATACGCCGCGCGCAGCACCTTGAACATGCCCTTCATGGTGCGCGCCTGCTGTGCGTCGATGCTCTTGAAGTAGTCGGTCGGTGTTGCATGCCGCTGTGAAGAGACTGAGCCGCGCGAGAAGAGCACTAGTGCATTGGCGTGGGCTTGTGAGAATCCGTAGTTCTCGCGCAGGTGAGCGATCTGTTCCGGGTAGCGCTTCCCTGCAACGGTCTTCATTACTGCGAACCAGTGCTTCATCGGTTCGCCGTACCGCTTCTCGATTGCAGGGAAGTGCGCTTCCCGTTTTGGATCCTTTGTCGGCATTTCCGCCGAGTCGCTCGTTACGCTGGGATGACGACGACGCGGCGCTCTGGCTCTTCACCAGCAGACTCCGTCGCAATGCCGTCCATCTCCTGAAGCTCAACGTGAATCCAGCGGCGCTCCAGCGCCGTCATTGGCTCAAGCTGAACAGCGCGACCGGTCTCCTTGACGCGGTCCGCGGCCTTGCGCGCAAGTGCGCGGAGCTGTGCCTCACGTCGACCGCGATACTCTTCGATGTCGACGGTGACGCGTGCCCACTCGCCCATCTTGCGGCTGAGCATTAGGTTCACGAGATGCTGGATCGCCTGCAGTCGCTCGCCGCGGCCGCCGATCAGGTTGTTCAACTCATCGACCGCCTCTGGTGAGGTACCAGCAACGTTTAGCACCGTGTCAGCGCCGGTTCCAGTGACCCGTACTTCGGCCTCGAAGCCGAGGTGCTTCACCAGCGTCTCAAGGATCTCCTTGCCGCCGCTGATCATCTCTGGCGTTGTCTCGCTGCGCTCGCGTCGCTCTCGTGGCTCGCGATCCTCACGTGGTGCGCGCTCCGGGCGTGGTGCACGCTCAGGTCGTGGCCCACGATCGCCGCGTGGCGCTGGGCGCCCTGCAGCCTGTGGTGCAGCGGCTCGCGCTACTGGTGCGTCGTTCCGTGGCGCTGGGCGTGGCGCACGCTCTTCGCGAACGGGTGCTGGTGCGGGGCGGCTTGACTCGCCGGCACGCTTCGGAGCGGCTCCGCCGAGTGCGCTGATTGGCGCGGCAACGATGCGCGCTGGCTCAGCGCCCATGCCGAGCACGCCACGTGAACCTGGGGCAATGATCTCGAAGTCGAGATCGCCGATGCCGACCTTGAACGCCTCACAGGCACCCTTCAGTGCCTCTTCGACGCTCTTGCCGGTGAACTCCTGGTATGCGCTCTCGTTCGCCATTACTTACTCCCTCGTCGACCATGTCGGTCGCGCTTCTTCGCCGAACGAATCGTGGCGGCCGCTGATGCGGCGCGATCAAGCTCCGTTCGCTCATGTGGAACCACCGCTTCCCCAGCAACATCCGGAACCGATTCCGGCATCGCCACTGGGAAGCGCGGGGCATGGTTAACGGCAAAGGCGGGCGTCCAGCCGAAGAGCGGGAAGAGCCCACCGAAACCGAGGATCAAGTACTGCTGAACGATCGAGAACAGCGTGGACGAGATCCAGTAAATGAACAGGCCGGCAGGAAGAATCCCGCCGTACAGTACCGAAATGAGTGGCAGAAGCACCATGGTCTGACCCTGTGCCCCTGACATTGGATCGTTCTTCGACGCATTCGGATTGATCGTCATGCGCGTCTGAATGACCTGGAGGAGTGCGCTGATGATTGCGAGAATCGAGACGCCGAATCCAGCGACGTCAATGACAGATGGCAGCGAAGCGTTGAGCCCGCCAAGCCACGGCACCGTTGCCTCGATGCATGGCTTCATGTTGTCGTACGCCGCGGTGCCAAGACCGTTTGCGCACACCAGGCCGACTGCGTCGCCAACGTTGAACCCAAAGACGCTCAACATGGCGGTTGGGTCGGGGTTGGTGAGGCCGTTGGAGATCACGGTGTACATCGGAATCAGCACGATGAACTGCAACAGTGTTGGGAGGCAGCCACCAAACGGGCTGACGCCGCGCGACTTGTAGAGCTCCATCTGCGCCTGCTGAATCTTGACCTTGTCGCCCTTATAGCGGCGCTGGATCTCGGCCACCTCTGGGGCAAGGAGCTGTGTGCGCTTCTGCGACACCAACTGCTTGCGATAGGGCGAGATCAAGATGACGCGAATGATGAGCGTCAAGATCAGGATCGAAACACCGATGTCGCCAGTGAGCCGATCGAGAAGCACTAGGCCAATGAAGAGCGCTTGGAAGATTGGTGTGAAGATCCAAGCGAGCAGGCTAAACGGATCTGCACCTGGCGCGGCGGGAACGAGCGGCGGGTGTGGTGTTGGGCTCACGCTTGCCGTTGCGCCGGCACCGCCGCAGGCAGCAACCAAGAGCAGTGCGAAGCCGAGGAGCGCGAATGCCTTCAGTGTGTGGCGGCTCATCGGACCGGGTCCAATCCACCAGCGCTGAGTGGCGAGCAGCGCGCGATGCGCTTGGCTCCCATCCATGAACCCTTGAGTAGTCCGTACTTCACGATCGCCTCCTCTGTGTAGCGCGAGCAGCTCGGCTCGAAGCGGCAGCTCGACGGGAGCCAAAAGAACACCACGCGGTATGCCTTAATCAGAAGTGTCCCGGCGTACGCTGGGAGACCAGCGATGCGGCGCAGCACGTTCATGCTGAGACCTCAACGAGTCGGGCGCGACGTAGGCAGTCGGTGAGCGCGGCGCGCAACTCTGCGCTGGTCGCGGTGCTCGCTGCAGTGCGGACGCCGATCAAGATCTCAGCGCCTGGGCGAACCTGCGGTGCAAGCTCGCGCGCAATGCTCTTCA
>CANKMK010000102.1 GCA_947483025.1 Chloroflexota bacterium
AGTGCGCCGCGCTCTTCGTCTTGCGCGGCGGCGGCGCGTTCGCGCCAGGCGATGGCGCCCGCCGGGGTGGCGAGGCGGTCGTCGCCCGCCTCATCGGGGCCGAGGCTGAGGGTGAGGGCGTAGACGCTCAGGTGGTCGGGGGCGAGGGCTATCGCCGCGTCGAGGCTCGCCGCCCAGGCGTCGAACGGCAGGTCAGGCAGGTCGGCGAGCAGATCCATCGAGACGCTCGTGAACCCTGCCGTGCGAGCAGCCGCAATCGTCGCCACCACGTCGTCGGGCGTGTGGCGGCGGCCGAGGGAGCGCAAGGCGGTCGTATCCATCACCTGCACCCCAACGCTGAGTCGGGTGACGCCAGCCTGAACGACCCCGGCCAAATCGCCGCGCTCATCGCCGCCCGGGTTCGCCTCGAGGGTGACCTCGGCGTCGGGGGTAAGACCGAAACGATCACGGATGCGTTCGATGAGAGAGGCGAGTCGGTCCGTTGGGAGCAGCGACGGGGTGCCACCGCCGAGATAGAGCGTCTCGAGCGGCTGGCGATTCGCTGAGCCGAGACTGCCGAAGGTTTTGTCGGCGAGCGTTGCACGCAGGTCAATCTCTTTCTCAATGGCGTTGAGATAGCCGCCCATGCGCGAGCGTGGGCCGAATGCGGCGGCACCTGCCACAACAACAAAGTCACAGTACGGACAGAGCGAACGACAGAACGGAACGTGGAGGTAGAGGCCGCGCGGTGGCGCGGGCTGCGCGCCGGTCATCACGTCAATCGGCGTCGGTGCGCAAGACGGCGAGGAAGGCCTCTTGCGGAATCTCAACGGAGCCGACGCGCTTCATGCGCTCCTTCCCCTCCTTCTGCTTTTCGAGGAGCTTTTTCTTTCGCGTGATGTCGCCGCCGTAGCACTTCGCCAACACGTTCTTGCGAACAGCCTTCACCGTTTCGCGCGCAATCACGGTGCCGCCGATTGCCGCCTGGATCGGCACCTCGAACATTTGGCGCGGAATGAGCTCCTTCAGCTTGGAGGCAAGGTTGCGGCCAGCACCCTGTGCGCGGTCGCGGTGGATGATCGTGCTGAGTGCATCGACTGGCTCGCCGTTCACGAGAATGTCGAGCTTGACGAGTGGCGCAACGCGGTACTCGGATTCGGTGTAATCCAGCGAGGCGTATCCCTGCGTGCGGCTCTTGAGCTGATCGAAGTAGTCAACGATCAGTTCGGCGAGGGGGATCTGGAAACGCATCACCACGCGCTTCTCGTCGAGGTACTCCATGCCATCGAAGATGCCGCGCTTGTCGGTGGAGAGCTCCATGATCGTGCCGATGTAGGTCGACGGCGTCACGACCGACGCGGCGACCCACGGCTCGCGGATCTCGTCGATGTGGTTCGGGCTCGGCAGCTGGGCAGGGTTGTTGATGAGGAGTTCGCCCTTGCCGCCGTTGAGCATCACCTGGTACTTGCAGGAGGGGGCCGAGGCGATCAGCTGCAGGTTGAACTCGCGCTCGAGGCGCTCCTGCACGATCTCCATGTGCAACAGGCCAAGGAAGCCGCAGCGGAAGCCGAAGCCGAGGGCGGCCGACGACTCCGCCTCAAAGGTGAAGCTGGCGTCGTTGAGGTGCAACTTCTCGAGCGCCTCGCGCAGGGCTGGGTAGTCCTCTCCGCTTAGTGGGTACAGACCGGCGAAGACGAGCGGGAGCGCCACCTGGTAGCCAGGGAGCGGTTCGGCGGCAGGGCTCGTTTGCGATGTGACCGTGTCGCCAACGCGCGCATCGCGCACGCTCTTCAAACCGGTCGCGATGTAGCCGACCTCGCCTGCGACCAACTCTCGCACTGGCACGTGTTGCGGACGGAAGTAGCCGAGCTCCACCGGAACACAGGTCACGCCAGAGCCCATCATCTGAATCGGATCGCCCGCCTTGAGTCGCCCCTCTTGCACGCGGATGTAGTTCACGACGCCTTTGTACGTGTCGTAGTGCGAATCGAAGACAAGCGCACGGAGCGGCGCATCGAGTGGGCCACTCGGCGCTGGAATGCGCGCAACGAGCGCCTCAAGAATTTCAGCGATGCCGATCCCCGCCTTGGCCGAGGCGAGGATCACCTCTTCTCGTGGGATGGCGAGGGAGTCTTCGAGCTCGCTCATCACCATCTCTGGGTCGGCGGCGGGGAGGTCGATCTTGTTGAGCACCGGAATGATCACCAGGCCGAGCTTCATCGCGAGGTGCACATTGGCGAGCGTCTGTGCCTCGATCCCCTGGCTCGCATCGACGACAAGAATGGCGCCGTCACAGGCCTGCAGGCTTCGCGAGACCTCATAGGCGAAGTCAACGTGCCCTGGCGTATCGATCAGGTTGAGTCCGTAGGTGAGGCCATCGTTCGCCACGTAGTCCAGGCGCACGGCACGGGCCTTGATCGTGATCCCCTTCTCGCGCTCCAGGTCCATGGAGTCGAGCATCTGTGAGGTCATCAACCGGGCCTCAACCGTATGGGTCGCCTCGAGGAGGCGATCGGCCAGGGTCGACTTCCCATGGTCGATGTGCGCGATGATGCTGAAGTTGCGCAGCCGAGACTGCGGGATGGTGCTCATGGCCTAAGGATCGCACGCTCTCGCCCGTGCCGCCGAAGGGCGCCTGTAGAGGAGCGTGGCGGAGCCTCTGCTACGATCGCCCGACGGCTCAACCGAGCCCCATTAGCTGATGGAGTGACCAACATGGGAAAGACCCCGCGCAAGTACAAGGGTGCACGAACACCGCAGTCGCTGAAAGAGGTTCGCGCCTCTGCCCGCCGCAACGCGGTGCAGCAGCCACAGCGAACCGCCGCCAAGAGCCTCGTCGCCAAGGCGCTCGAGATCATCACCGGCCAGACCCAGGGCGACACCGCTGCCGCCGTCAACAAGGCGTCGAGCGCCCTTGACCGCGCTGCGAAGCACGGTGCGATTCACAAGAATGCCGCTGCCCGACGCAAGTCGCGCCTCGCCAAGAAGGCTGCCAAGGCGGCTGCCGCTGGCGGCGTGATGCCGAAGGTCGTGAACAAGAAGAAGTCGGCACCGAAGAAGGTCGCCGCACCAAAGGCTGAGGCCGCCGCTGCAAAGCCGGCTGCCAAGAAGCCAGCCGCGAAGAAGCCTGCTGCCAAGAAGGCGGCGCCAAAGGCCTAAGCGAACGAATCGATCGACCGCCCGCTGCGCTCTGCGCAGTGTGGCGGGACGACGATTAGGCGGCCGGCTCCTCGCGCTTCACGCGCGGAGCACTCGGCCAGTAGAACAGCCCACCCAACAGCGCGAAGAG
>CANKMK010000103.1 GCA_947483025.1 Chloroflexota bacterium
GACACGTCCTTACGGCGCGGCCACGCAAGTAGCAGGATCACGGCAGCGACCGCAATCTTGATGCCGTACTTCGTATGGTTGACTGGGTCGGTTCCCATTTCGGCGATCCCGATAAGTAGTACGCCCGTCAGAAACTGGAGCAGGGTGCCGTGGGTGATGCCCGCCGTAAGGCGCTTCGGGGAGTTGGACAGTCCGGCGAAGTAGCCGCCCACGATTGCGGCCATTCCGAGCAGGTGGATAAAGACGAGGACGAGCTTGACGGTCTCCATGGATTCCCCTTTCTGCTGCGCGGCCATGGTGGCCGCCTCTCTGTACGGTAGCGGACTGTGCGGCGTGCGGCAGCCCTGCGTGGCGGGGGGTGGGAGCGTGTAGGGTTTCACGATATGAACGAACGAAAGGTACGGGCGTACAGCTCGTACAGCCGAGATGCCTTGATCCCGCCTGCAGCGGGCGAGGGTGTCGCGTGGCTCGGGCGTCAACCCTGGGCGGAGGCGAGCCTCTCGTATCGGGCCTTGCGGTTCACCTTGCGCGTTGTGCTCGGTGCGCTCGGGATGCGCGTTCGCGCGGTGGGGCTTGAGCGCATCGCGACGTCGGGGCCCCGCATTCTTGTTGGCGCCCCACACCGTCGTTACTACGAGGCCTTTGCACTCGGCATCGCCGCCCCCGCAGCGCCGCGGATCTGGTGGCTCGGCCTCGGCCCATTCATTGTCGGTCGCGGGCGTGTTCGCTCGGCGCTACTGCGGCGGCTTGGTGGCCTCCTGCCGGTGTGGCGGGGAACGAGTGGCATTGAGACGCATCTGAATGCGGCGAGCGCCGTCTTCGCCGCTGGCGCTCACTACGGCGTCATGCCCGAGGGTGGCACGGGCGGTCCTGCAGATCGCTTCGCGGAGTTCCGTCCTGGTGCTGCACTCATTGCCATGCGCACGGGGGTCCCGATCGTTCCCGTCATCTTCCGATTCCACAATCGCAGATTCGGCCTGCCAAGCGTTGAGGTGATTGCACTTGACGACACCTCGCCGTGCGCTGATCGCCCCACTCCAGAGGCCGGTAGCCGGGAGGAGCTGACCTTTGCCGCCGCATGGAGCGAGGCCCTTGCCGATCGCATGGAGACGATTTGGCGCAAGGGGGTAGGATCCGCGTCATGAGCGCCAACGTTTGCCCGTTTATTGCGACGGGCGCAGACTCTTCGAAACGATCTTCACAGCCGAGCGCGGCGCACTCGTGCTTCGCGAAGCGCCCTGCAGAGCCGATCGATCTGCAGCGGCAGGGCGAGATCTGTCTCACCCCAACGTTTACCGCCTGCCCGATCTTTCTTGCCTGGGCCGCACGCGAAGCGGCGCAAACAATTGACGCCCCCGCTCCACAGCCACTCCCGTTTGGCACCCCTGCGGCAAGTGCCCCAGTTGACCTTGCCGCAGCAACGCTCGGCATCGATGAGGTTGAGGGCGAGTACGACGAACTCCCCGAGGGGAGCATCTGGTCAGCAGCACCTGCACCAGGAGAACCAAGCTACGAGCTGAGTCCGTCTGAAGAGGAGCGCGTGCGCGTTGTGCCGCTGCACAAGCGTCGCTCCATGGATGACGAGGCACCACGTGCCGCCCTGCGGCTGCCAAAGATTCCTGGCGGCACGCGTGGCGCCGCGGCGCTGCTTGTTCTCGCCGCGGTCGTACTCTTCTCACTCCCAACAATCCTGAAAGGGGTGAATGGGTTCATCGCTGGGGTGACGGCAACTCCGACTCCGAGCGCCTCACCGACCAGTGATGTCAGCCCATCACCAACACCAACGCCTACACCAGAGGCGGTGCTCTATCGCGTCAAGTCGGGCGATACGCTGGGGAAGATTGCTGGGCTGTATCAAATCAGTATCGATGTCATCCTGAGCGCAAACCCCGCGATCGATCGGAAGTCGCTGACGATCTATGTGGGTCAGGAGCTAATCATTCCGCAGGTGATTCCCGACGTGGTGAACTCACCGAGCCCGTAACGGGCTGTTGAGCTAGCGGTCGCGCGGCGAGAAGTTGATCGCGGTGATCTTGCCGGCTTCGACCTTGATGGTTGCGTCGATCTTGCTGCTCTTGGACCCAGGGCGTACGACCAAGATGTCGCACTCCACCTGAGCGCCGGTGTCCTTCACTTCGCCTGGGATCATGCGCAGGCCCTTGTCGGCTCGCAGGAACCAGCCGCCAACGCGTTCGTGGCCTTTCAGGAGCTGGACACTCTCGGCTACGTGCACGCGCATCTCAATGCGCTCATCCATCAGCTTGAGGGCGCCCGCGCGGTCATCTGCATTCAGCAGCTCGAAGAAGGCGTCGGTTGTGTCTTGTGCACCCATGCGCTGATGGTACCCTGCCGACGATGATTGATGCCCTTGACGCCGCCGGACTCCTCGCGCGCTTCGCCGCGCTCCACCCCGTTGCTGCAACGGGGATGGGGATTCACGATCATGACGGGTCGTGGGGTGAGCCTGGGCCTGCGGGTCGCGCGCAGCGGCTGGCCTGGTGCGACCAGGAAGAGGCTCGGCTAACGGCCGTCCCTGTGGCGAGCCTTAGCCCCGACGACCTCTGCGACCGCGACCTAGCTCTTGGCACCATTCGGGCGATCCGGTTCGAACTGCAAGAGGTGCAGCCTGAGGCGTGGGATGCCCTGCACACCGTCTCCGTCATTGGTGGCGGGCTTTTCCCTCTGATCGCACGTGGCTTCGGTACCCCAGAGCGCCGCGCCAGCGATCTTGCCAGCCGTCTCGCGCAGATCCCCGCCCTTCTCGATGCCGCCGTTGCCGACCTTGTCGGCCTCCCTGAACTGCGTGTCTCCGCCGACGATGGGGCGCCGCGACGCGGAGGTGAGCTGGCGCCAACCGGCACCGCTGTGTTGCCCGCGCGGCCGGTCAGTCGTCTTCATGCCGAAACGGCGATCGCGCAGGCACCCGGCATTGCCGAGCTCGCTGAGCTGGCAGTAGCGACCTATGGCGAAGCGCTGCGCGGCCCAGCCGATGCAGCCATTGCCGCCACGACGCGATTCACCGAGCGACTGCAGCGCGAGGTGCTGCCGAAGAGTTCTGGCGAGGGGCGCTACGGTGCCGCGCTGTACGACCGCGCGTTGCGCCACACCCTCTTCGGATCACACGACCGCGCCGCCATTGCCGCCAAGGGCGAACAAGAGTTCGCCGCAGTGCGCGAGCGCATGATCTCAATCGCCCAGCGCATCGCACCAGAGTGGCTCGGAGAGCGGGCGAGCGCAGCGTTGA
>CANKMK010000104.1 GCA_947483025.1 Chloroflexota bacterium
TCACCGATGATGCGCGCAAGCGCCTCAAGGCGATCTTCGATGCGTCGCACCTCGGCGCCGGATTCCAGTTGGCACTCGCCGACCTAGAGATCCGCGGCGCGGGTGACCTGCTGGGCGGCGAACAGTCTGGCCATATTGCCGCGGTTGGCTTCGATCTCTACTCGCAGCTCCTCGCAGACGCGGTCGAGGTGCGTCGCGCCAGCCGCGAGGGTCGCGAGCCGGCGCGTCGTCGCACCGCAGCACTCATCGACCTCCCTGTCTCGGCACACCTTGCCGACACCTATGTGGCCGACGAGGGGCAGCGGCTCGACATCTATCGTCGCCTCGGCATCGCCGACTCCGACGCCACAATCAGCGCCATCGCCGAAGAGCTACGCGACCGCTACGGCGCGCCACCGGCAGAGGCGGAGCGACTCCTGGAGGTGGCACGACTCCGGGCTGGTGCAAGCGAGGCGGGGCTCGCCTCACTCCTCATTGAGGAGGGTCGACTGATCGTGCGCCTCGGCGAGCTGCAGCCTGGACTGGCCGCTCGGGCGCTGGTGGCGAACCCCATTCCAGAGCTCAGCATGAGTGGGAGCCAGATCCGCAGTCGCGAGCGGGTAGCGGGTGGGGAGGCGTGGCGCCTCGCCGCACGGCTCGTGCAGGGGATCGTGGCAGAGGTGCGGCGCTGGGAGGCGACGAACGCGGCGGGCGCGCCGCTCGCGTAAACTTCCGCCGTGACCCCAGATCAGCTCTCCTCGAAGATTCGAACGATTCCCGACTTTCCGAAGAAGGGGATCGTCTTTCGCGATATCACCACCCTCTTGCAGGATGGTGAGGCCTTCGCCGCCGCCCTCGAGGCGATGACGGCACCGATCCGCGGGCTGAAGCCCGACGTGATCATCGGCATCGAATCCCGCGGCTTCATCTTTGGAGCGCCGATCGCCGCCACCCTTGGTGTTGGCTTCGTGCCAGTGCGCAAGCTCGGCAAGCTTCCCGCTGAAACCATCTCGGTCGAGTACGACCTTGAGTACGGCAAGAATGTTCTTGAGATCCATCGCGATGCTCTCCAGAAGGGTGCGCGCGTGGTGATCGTTGACGACGTGCTCGCCACGGGCGGCACCGTGGCCGGCACCGTAAACCTTGTTGAGCAGCTCGGCGCCACCGTTGTGGGCATCAGCTTCTTGGCAGAGCTCCCCGTCCTTGGCGGTCGCAAGCGACTCCCAGACGGAATCGTCTCGGCGATCATCGCCTTCTAGTCGCCGCTATGGCGAAGCGTCCCGCAAACGATCGCAGATCCTTCCTTCGCAGCATCGCCAACGATGGCGCCGCCACCGCCGGTTCACTCTTCGGTGCGCTTGGTGCCCTGCGCGGTCAAGCCCAATCGATCACGAACGATCTACAAACCCCAACGCGCGAATCTGGCGCCGAGCCAACGCGTCGACGTGCCGCCGAAACGCATCTCGACATGCCAGGTGATGCAGGGCTGATCAAAGCGGGTGCCGCCGCCCCAGAGCCAGCCTTCGCCTCGCCGATTCGCGACGAAGAGGGCGCCGTCATCGTGCTCGATATTCGTGCCCTTCCTGCCGTAATCGCTGAGCGTCGTGCCACGAGCGCGAGCAGCATCGCTGCACTCCTGACCGTTGATGCCATCGCCCCTGGCCCGATTCGCGGTCTCGCCGCCGCCTTCGCCCTCGCCCTCGCCAGTGTTGGATCCGCGGGTGGTCGTGTTGCACGCCTGCACGCCGCCGCAGCAGCGCTGCGCAATGCGGCACCACTTTCGGGTTCACTCCACGCCGAACTCGACGCACTCCTGCCGGTCGCCTTGGGGGGCGAGAGCCTTGATGCCGCAATCGCCGCGCGCGCCGCCACACAGTTGGGTCAGCGCGCCGCGTACGGCAAGCGCATCGCTGCTGCGCTCAAGAGCGCTGGGCTCGCTCGCGGCACGACCATCGCCAGCGGCCCTGGCCTCGGCGCCACCGCGTGGGGCGATCTCGCCCCCGTGCATGAAGGGCTGCGGCACCTCGGTGCGCGCGCCATCACGATCGCTGCCGGCCCCACGGTTGATGTGCGCGGTGCAGCACGACTCGGCGCCATTGATGCCGCCGATGCCGTACGCGCCGGCCTCACGCCGACACTCCTTGAAGACGGCCAGCTGGCCAGTGAGATTGCGAACGCAGATGGTCCCATCGGCGCACTCATCCTGGGCAGTGATGCGGTGAGCCGTGCCGGCTACGCCGTGGTTCCAGCGGGTGGCGTCGGCCTCGCCGCCGCCGCGCTCTTCTCGGGTGTGCCCGTCTATCTCGTTGCCGGCTCGGCAGCGACCGATTTGAGTGGCGCCGAACTGACCAAGCGCGTAGACGCGGTGAACCGCGCTGCGGCACAACGAGGTGCACCATTCGCCGCGCGTGGCGTCACGAGCGGCGTGCAGGTTGCGGCCCCACGCGTGGAGCTCTTGGCACTCGACGGCATCACGCTGATCGATTGATGAGCAGCGCGCCGATCGAAGTTTCGGCGACGCGCGATCGCGAGCTAGTTCGCTCACTCATTACCGGCGATCGCTGGATCACCGCACATGCACTGGCCGATCTTGACGATGGTGAGTTTCCACGCACGCGCTGCTTCGTCGCGCGACGCGGTACAACGCCGATCGCGCTCGGCATGGAGTACTCCGGGTGGGCGCCGCAGCCGCTCCACCTCTATGGCGAGCCAGAGGGGATCGCCGCGATCTTGCAGCACGGGATTCGCCCACGCGCCGCCTGGGTCCCAACGCCGATCGGGGGAAACCCCGTACTTGATCTGACCTACGAGACCGAGAAGATCAACCCGATGCTACGCATGGGTCTGACGCGCGCCGAGTTCGTGCCGTACACCGGACCCGCTGCAGCACTCGTCGTTCCGCTCATCCCCTCTGATGCGCAAGCGCTGAATCACCTCTACCAGTTGGGCTTTGCGGCGTGGCTCCCACCACTCGCCGTCGCCGAGGGGGTCTATCGCGGCATTCACCGCAACGGCAAGTTGGTTGCCGCGGCAGGCACGCATGTGGTTGGTCGACGTGAGCGCATTGCGGTCGTTGGCAACGTGCTGACGGCGAGCAGCGCGCGCGGCAACGGCTACGCCCATGCGAATACGTCGGCGGTGACCGATGCGCTGCTCGGTTTTTGCGATGAGGTGGTGCTAAATGTGCAGCGCGATAACGCTACTGCCATCGCGGTCTATACCTCGCTCGGCTACAGCGTGAAGGCCGAATTCGAGGA
>CANKMK010000105.1 GCA_947483025.1 Chloroflexota bacterium
GCTTGATCGGTGTGCGCGGACGCATCCTTACCGAGACGCGCGGCACCGCGCTGATCCATCAGCTCTCCGCCGGCTACAAGCCGTGGGTTGGCGAGATCCCACATCGCACGAACGGCTGTCTCATCTCCGACCGTACGGGTATGACCACCGGCTATGCGCTCTACGGAATTCAGGAGCGCGGCGAGCTCTTCGTCAACGAGGGAGAGCAGACCTACGAGGGTCAGATCATCGGCGAGAGCGCAAAGCCTGGCGACATGGATGTGAACGCCGTCCGCGAGAAGAAGCTCACCAACATGCGCACGCACTCACACGACGAGGCGATTCGCTTGACTCCGCCGCGCCGAATGGCGCTGGAGAATGCCCTCGAGTTCATCGGCCCTGACGAGCTCATTGAGGTAACCCCGTCGGCGCTGCGCCTACGCAAGCGCCTGCTGAACGAGAACGACCGACGCCGTGATGCGGGCCGCCGCGCCGAAATGCGGGAGTCTCAGTAGCCTTCGTCCGATGACGTCCACTCGACTCTTCCTGGATCACGCGGCGGGATCGCCGACGCTCCCAGAGGTCGTGGACTTGATGGCCGAACTCCAGCGCGCCGGTATCGGCAATCCGAATGGCGGACACACCGAGGCTCGACGCGCACGGGCGATCCTTGACGATGCACGGGCCAGCCTCGCCGAAGATTTCAGCGTGGAGCCACGGCAGATTACCTTCACCGCGACGGCCTCTGAGGCGCTCGCCCTTGGCCTGCACTCCGCCTTGACGCCGACCCTCACCCTCGTCACGACGGCGGGGGAGCACCGTGGCGCTCGTGCCCTGGCGGCGCAGCATGCTGCCGCAGGCGGACCCATTGAACTTCTGCCCCTGGACGCGCATGGGGTGATGCAGGCCCCCGACGCTCGCCTCTCTCACCCAGGAGCCGTTGGGCTCTTCGCGCTTGCCTCAGGCGAAGTAGGCACGATCCAGCCGTGGGCAGCGTTCACGACTGCATGGCGCGCATCGGGTGGCGGCGCCCTTGTTGTCGATGCCGTACAAGCGGCATACCGCCACGCGATTGATGCTCGCGAGATCGGAGCCTCGCATCTCGTGGTCGGCTCCGCCAAGGTCGGCGGACCGTTCGGCATCGCTGCGCTCATTAGCGCGGTAGATGCCAAGGTGCGACCACTCATCGTTGGTGGCGGCCAAGAGCGCGGGCGTCGGGGCGGCACGGAGGCCGTTGTTCTCGCCGCCGGATTCGCCGCCGCGCATCGTGCACACCGCCTCAACACTACACAGACTCATCAGCACCTCACGCAGCTCACCAACGCTTTTGATGATGCGTTTGGGCCACTTGCTTCGCTCGGGTTGGTGCCGACTGGCGCGCCGTTCACGAGTGATACACGCCTCGCTGGGCATCGTTCGTATGCGGCGGATTGGGCACTCGGCGATGACCTCGTTGCAGCGCTTGACCATGCAGGGATTGCGGCCTCAACCGGTTCCGCGTGCATTAGTGGATCACGAGAACCATCTGAAGCACTCCGCGCCATGGGGCATAGCGAAGGCGAATCCCGCGGTGGCCTTCGCCTCACGTTTGGTCGCGCATCAACGGTCGAGGAGGCGCGCCACGCCGCAACGGTCGTGCGCTCCGTGTTGGAGCGCGTGCGCACGGCGGTGCCAGCATGACGCTGACAGCAACACCGCTTGGCGGCCTGCCAGTCGGTTGGCAGGCGGCACCAGAGGCAGCGGCGCCAGAGCGCGTCCTCGTTGCGCTCTCAGGTGGCGTTGACTCATCGGTCGCCGCCGCGCTCTTGGTCGAGGCTGGCCATGAGGTCGTCGGCGTATGGATGCGCCTGCACAGCGCCGCCGATCAGCGCGACGGACATCGCAAGAGCTGCTGCACCCTTGATGCCGCTGACGATGCGCGTCGCGTTGCCGATCATCTTGGGATCCCGTTCCACATTCAAAACCTTGAGCAAGAGTTCGCGGATGCGGTCTTGGAACCATTTGTCGCGGCGTATCAGAGCGGTGAGACGCCGAGCCCGTGCGTGGGCTGCAACACGGCGGTGAAGTTCGGCGCACTCGTTGGCAAGGGGAGTGCGCTCTTCGGATGCGATGCAGTTGCTACCGGGCACTATGCGCGACGCGCCGTCTCCGATGACGGGCGCTCCTGGCGACTGCGTGCCGCTGTCGACACCGAGAAGGACCAGACCTACTTCCTGCATGGACTCGACAGCGCCGCAATCGCGCGGGCGCGATTCCCGTTGGGCGGCATGACGAAGCCAGAAGTGCGCGAAGTCGCACGTTCGCGTGGCCTTGTGACTGCAGAGAAGCCAGAGAGCCAAGAGATCTGCTTCGTTCCAGATGGTGACTACCGCAGCCTGCTGCGCGACCGTGGCGCGGCACGAGGCGAGGGTGAAGTCGTTGACGAGTCGGGCATTGTCGTTGGAACGCATGCGGGGAGCGAAGGGTTCACGGTTGGGCAGCGTAGGGGTCTCCCGGGGAGTGGTGTCTCGGCGCGCTATGTCAGCTCGGTTGACCCTGTGACGAATCGGATCACCATTGCGCCACGCGCAGCGCTCGACGTGCGCAACATTGCACTTGCTGATGCGACGACACCAGAGGGGGCGATCGCCAAGGGTGCACAGGTGCAGGGCCTGGCGCGCAT
The DNA here is from genome assembly GCA_947483025.1 of Chloroflexota bacterium. The sequence continues at coordinate 2,642 of CANKMK010000105.1, forward strand.
TCGACATCGCGGTGCACTTGCCCAGGGAACGGTGACGGGTCTTGGTAGCGGTGCAGCAACGCTCGCGCTCAACGATCCGCTTTGGGCGCCATCGCCAGGGCAGACGGTGGTGCTCTATGACGGGGAGACACTCGTTGCGGGTGCACGAATTGCCCGACCGCAGAGCCTCGCGTGATTGAGCCAGCACCGCTCCTCATCGCCCTCTCCGTGGGCGTCGCGCTACTCACCGGGAGGCTGCTCTCCGCGCGTGCATCTCTCCCCATCGGGCTGCTGGGCGCGGTGGTCGGTGCCCTGCTGTTGCAGGTGGCGGCAGAGCGCCTGCTGGGCGGGCTCTACCCCGTAGGCGGCACAGCCTGGCCGGCCCCGCTGGTCGGCGCGATCCTTGGCGAGCGGCTCACGGCACGCATTGCAACCGATTGGGAGCGAGGGCAGCGACCCTAAGGCGGGGACCCCCTCGGGTACACTCCGAGCGTGGAACGCGATCCTCGAATCCCAACGCAGAGCGCCGCCGACCTTCGGTCTCGGTTCGTGGCGTTCTTTGAGGCGCGTGGACACACCCAGGTTCCTAGCGCCTCGCTCGTCCCCGCTGGCGAC
>CANKMK010000106.1 GCA_947483025.1 Chloroflexota bacterium
CGATGCCCACCCGTTTGATGATCCGTTCGTGATTGCCGGTCACGGCAGCATGGGCATTGAGATCCTTGAGCAGATCCCAGAAGCCGATGTTGTCATTGGTGGACTTGGCGGCGGCGGCATGCTCTGCGGCGCATCTGTTGCGCTCCGCGCACTGAAGCCCGAGATTCGCCTCTACGGTGTTGAGCCGGACGGATCCTCTGCAGTGAAGCAGGCGGTCGACGCTGGCGGTGTCGTGCCAGTCACGCCCGTCACCGTTGCCGACGGACTTGGCGCGCCATATGCCGGCTCGTGGACACTCCCACTCGCATCCTCGCTTCTTGATGGCCTCATCACCCTCCCCGACGAAGAGATTCTCGGTGGCTTGCGGTTCGCGATGGAGCGCCTCAAGCAGGTCGTGGAGCCCGCCGGCGCCGCCGCACTCGCTGCTCTCCTCTTCGGGCACATCCCCGTGATCCCTGGCGATCGCGTCGTCGTGATTCTCAGTGGTGGCAACGTTGACCTCACGCGCATCCCTGAGTTCCTCGAGCGCGCGGCGCCCGTACCAGGCGCGTAGTTCACCAGATCGACTTCGCCACTGTGCCAAACAGTCGGCACGCTGATCAGGCAAGATGGCTGACATGAACGACCTACTCATTGCACTCGCCGTACTCTTCACCGGCATCGCCGCCGTTGGCGCAATCACCGCAGCTCTGCGAGCTGGGCGCCCAACCCCACCCGACCAGAGCACAGCGATGCAGGCGGCGCAGCTTGCGGCCATGGTGCAAGGGTTGGTGGAGCAATCGAACCGCGACCGAGAGAGCGTGCAGCAGGCGCTGGCCGCTGGCGCAAAGGGCACCACCGAGCAGTTGCAGCAGGTGGGCGAACGCCTCGGCATTATTGATCGCGCGCAGCAGCAAATCGAAGAACTCAAGGGCCAGGTTGTCGACCTCGTCGGTATTCTCGGCAGCAATCAGGCGCGCGGCGCATTTGGTGAGGTGCGCCTAGAGCAGATCGTTGAAGATGTGCTTCCCGCTGAGCTCTACGAATTCCAGGCCACGCTCTCCAATCGAGCGCGGGTCGACTGCCTCATTCGATTTAGCGAGCGCGGTGGTGATCTCGCCGTGGACTCGAAGTTTCCGCTTGAGTCGTATCGCAGCATGCTCGCCGCCGGCGACGACGCCACGCGCATCGTGGCCGAGCGCCAGTTCAAGGTCGACGTCAAGAAGCACGTCGACGACATCTCGTCGAAGTACCTCATCAAGGGGGAGACCCGTGATCTCGCCCTCATGTTCATCCCCGCAGAATCCATCTACAGCGAGCTACTGCAGCACTTCTCTGACCTCGTCGAATACGCAAGCAAGAAGCGTGTCTACCTCACCAGTCCAAACACCATCCACGGCTGGCTCACTAACCTGCGCTCGGTCTACATCGACACCAAGATTGCGGCACAGGCCTCACTCATTCAGCGTGAAGTGCGCCTCATCCTCGACGACGTCGGGCGCCTTGGGGAGCGCGTGGAGAGCCTCGAAACGCACTTCGGACAGGCCAACAAAGACATTGAGCAGATCAAGATCTCCTCAAAGAAGGTGCTTGATCGAGGTGAGAAGATCGAACGGGTAGAACTCACTTCAGGCGATGAGGCTTCAGCCCCAGCCCTGCAAGATTGAGTTATTTCGGGGGATCGGCTACCGTTTTCTCTAGGGTTGAAGTTCAGCCCAAACGTTAGGGAGGAAACATGGATTCGAAGAACCTGTACATCGTGGCTGCAGTAGCCAGCCTCGGACTTTCACTCGCGCACTACTTCGGCGCTGGCTTTGCCCAGAGCACGGAGACCGCCATCTACATCGGCCTGTGGGTCCCAGCGATCCTTTCGCTCGGTAACCTGCTCGCCAAGAAGGGCAAGTGAACGACCCGATCGTCTTCGTACTTGGGTTTCTTGTAAGCCTCCCAGTTCTCTGGGCGGTGTACTTGGATCTCCGCAGCTAACGCTGACGATCAGGTAAAGGCGCCTCGTTGCGGCTGATGCCGCGGCGGGGCGTTTTTATTTGCCGATGTTCTCCGGACCGAACGAATTTGGTAGGAGTAGATCGAACGGGTAGCGATTGATGCGCAGGATCTCTAGCCGCTCGTCGAGGTTCACCGCAACGATGGGAATCGAAAGTGACGCTGCAAACTCGCGAATGCGCTGACGGCAGATACCGCATGGGGCTGGCGCCTCTGCTGGCGACTGCACCGCGAATGCCAGCGCAACGGCCCGAGCATCGGTCGCCAGGCGCATCGCATTCATCGTGTGCTGCTCTGCGTGCACGGTAAGGGTGTAGTCGACACCCTCCATGTTCGCTCCAACGTGAATGCCGCCGTTCTCGTCGGCTGCGGCAGCGCCAACCGTGTAACCAGAGTACGGCGCGTATGCGCGTGGACGAATGGCACGCGCCGCCGCAACCAGCTTCGCTTCGATTGGCGTGAGATCCGCCTCGGTGATTCTCATCGTGGGCTCCACCCTTCTACTTGGCCGATCAGTCGGCGAATGTGCAACGCGTGGAGCGGTGCAAATGGGAGTGACCAGGCGCGCTTCAGCCACGCCTCTGAACCGAGTGAGCAGGCGTCGGCTCCTGCCCAGCCATATTCACGGACGTCGTTGAAGGTGCGCACGCCACCGCCCGCAATGATCGGGAGCTTGATCCCCGCCTCGCGCAGCTCGCTGATCACGCGCAGCCCGATCGGTTTGATCGCCCGACCCGAGAGCCCGCCGTAGCGGTTCTTCAGGAGTGGCGCCCCCGTTGCAGGATCAAGGCGGAGGCCCTTTACGGTGTTGATCGCCGAGATCGCTGCGACCCCCGTCGCCTCAGCGAGTCGCGCATGCTCCAGGTAGTCGAAGTCGGGGGAGAGCTTCAGGATCACGGGGAAGCGCGAAGCGGGCACCGCGCGTCGCAGCACCTCTTCGATGATCGCGCTGAAGTCGAAGTTCACGTTGTGGCACGAAACGTTGAACTCCACGGCGGCAAGCTCACCCGGCTTCGCACGGCGATTTACCGTCTCCACGAGTGAAGCGAACTCATCGGCGCTAAAGCCGCCGAGTGAGAGGATGCGGTTCTGCTCGCTCGTGCGCGGGAAGTACTCATCGAAGTAGCGCTCTACCCCAATGTTCGACCAACCGAACGCGTTCAGCCAACCCCCGTCGGCCTCCTGCAACGCACCGCGATACAGGCGAAAGAACTCTGGGAGCTCAGTGAGCCCCCACGATTCGCGCA
>CANKMK010000107.1 GCA_947483025.1 Chloroflexota bacterium
GGCCCCGCAGCTCCTGGGTGTAACAAAGGCCTCCCTGAACACGGAGAGCTTCCTCGCGGCAGCCTCCTTCCAGGAGACGACCCGCGTGCTCACCGAGGCGGCGATCACCGGTGCCCGCGACTACCTCGTGGGCCTCAAGGAGAACGTCATCATCGGCAAGCTCATCCCTGCAGGCACGGGTGCCCCAGACAAGGTTGCTGCTCGCAAGGAGGCCGAGAAGCTTCGTGCTGCGGCCGCCCTGGCCGGTGGCGACCTGCCAACCGACTTCGGCAAGGACGACTTCAACGTCTTCCTCGAGTCCGAAGAGGGTGGGGCGAGCCAGGACGACGTCTCCCAGTTGGTGGCCCTCCTCACCGAGGAGAAGCCGGCAGCCGAGGGCGAAACCGAGGCAAACCCCTTCTTGGCGGACGCCGCCGAGGCCCCCAAGGGCGACGAGGGGGGAGCCTAAGGGCGAAGCTCAGCCGTCCCGCAGGGGGGTGCTTTGACACCTTTCGTGCTTGACTGCTACGCTCCGCGACCGTGCACAAAGGGCGTAAGCGCCCTGACATCACGCCTGTAGTGGAATCGAATAGAGAAGGAGCGCGCGTACACCGTGCCTACGATTAGTCAGCTCGTTCGAAAGGGTCGCAAGCCGAAGGTCTCGAAGATCAAGGCTTCTGCGTTCCGCAAGAACTGGAACGGCATTAAGCAGCGTCAGGAGTCCGCAGAGGGCGCCCCGATGAAGCGTGGTGTCTGCTTGATCGTACGCACCATGACCCCGAAGAAGCCGAACTCCGCTCTTCGAAAGATCGCACGCGTGAAGCTCACCAACCAGATGGAAGTCACCGCCTACATCCCAGGCATTGGCCACAACCTCCAGGAGCACAGCGTTGTGCTCGTTCGTGGCGGCCGCGTGAAGGACCTTCCGTCGGTGAAGTACCACATCGTTCGCGGCGCACTCGATGCCGCCGGTGTGAAGGATCGCAAGCAGAGCCGATCAAAGTATGGCGCGAAGGCTGAACAAGCCGTCGCCAAGAAGAAGTAAGCGATGCCACGTCGTACAACGGTCCCACGCAAGCTTAAGTACGAAGTTGTTCCGCTGAACAAAACTGTTGACCGCTTTGTGGTCAAGGTGATGTTGAGCGGCAAGCGCGGACTCGCAGAGCGCATTCTTCGCGAAGCGCTTGCACGTGTTGAGTCGCAGGCAAACCGCCCAGGCCTTGAAGTGCTCGACCTCGCCCTGCGCAATGCAACTCCACTCATTGAAGTGAAGCCGCGCCGCGTTGGTGGCGCCACCTACCAGGTGCCAGTTGAGATTCGCGGCGAGCGCCGCTTGAGCCTCGGCGTGCGTTGGTTGGTGCAGGCTGCACGCAAGCGCAACGGCAAGAGCATGTCTGACAAGCTCGCTGCTGAGTTCCTTGATGCATCGAACAACCTCGGCGCCGCAGTGAAGCGACGCGAAGAGACCCACAAGATGGCGGAGGCGAACAAGGCCTTCAGCCACTTCCGGTTCTAGGGGCAAGAGATGGCACGAGCAACGTCGCTCCTTCGAACGCGAAACATCGGGATCATTGCGCACATTGACGCCGGTAAGACCACGGTCACCGAGCGCATCCTCTTCTACACCAAGAAGATCCACAAGATCGGCGAGGTCCACGAGGGCGCCGCAACGATGGACTGGATGGAGCAGGAGCAGGAGCGCGGTATCACCATTACCGCTGCCGCCACGACCTGCGCCTGGAAGGATCACGTCATCAACATCATCGATACGCCCGGGCACGTGGACTTCACCGTTGAGGTGGAGCGTTCGCTCCGTGTCCTCGACGGCGCGGTCGTCATCTTCGACGGCGTCGCCGGCGTAGAGCCACAGTCCGAAACCGTCTGGCGCCAGGCTGACCGCCACGCCGTCCCACGCTTCTGCTTCATCAACAAGCTCGACCGAACCGGTGCCGATTTCTGGCGCTGCTTCGACATGATCAAGGACCGCCTCGGCGCAAACGCCGTCCCACTCCAGCTCCCAATTGGTCTCGAAGATAAGTTCGAAGGCGTCATCGACCTGATCGCCATGGAAGAGATCGTCTACCTCGACGACAAGGGTGAGAAGAGCGAACGCCGACCGATCCGCGCCGAACTCAAGGCTGATGCCGACAAGTGGCACGCCTTCATGCTCGACCAGGCGGCCGGCCAGACCGACGCACTCACCGAGGTCTACCTGGAGACGGGCACCCTGAGCCCAGAGCAGGTCCGCGAGGGGATTCGCGTCGGCACCCTTGGCTACAAGATTGTTCCAGTCCTCACTGGCTCCGCCCTCAAGAACAAGGGTGTGCAGCCGATGCTCGACGCCGTGGTCGAGTACCTGCCAAGCCCGCTCGACGTGCCTGGCATCCAGGGCACCGACCCACGAAACATCGAGAACAAGATGTCACGCCCAGTCGACGACGAGGCACCGTTCGCCGCCCTCGCCTTCAAGATTGCCGCTGACCCGTTCGTTGGGAAGCTCGGATTCTTCCGCGTCTACTCTGGCGTCCTCAAGGCTGGTTCGTACGTGCTCAATCCATCAAAGGGGAAGAAGGAGCGCATCGGCCGCCTGATCCGCATGCATGCCAACCACCGTGAAGAGATCGACGAGGTCCGAACCGGTGATATCGCCGCAGCCGTCGGCCTCAAGGACACCTTCACCGGCGACACCCTCTGCGACCCAGAGCACCCAATCGTGCTCGAGTCGATGACCTTCCCAGATCCAGTGATCGAGCTGAGCGTCGAGCCAAAGACGAAGGCCGACCAGGAGAAGATGGGCGTCGCCCTGCAGCGACTCGCCGAAGAGGATCCAACCTTCCGCGTGCACACCGACCAGGAGTCGGGCCAGACCCGCATTGCGGGCATGGGCGAGCTCCACCTCGACATCATCGTCGACCGCATGGTGCGCGAGTTCAACGTCGCCGCAAACATCGGCCGCCCATCCGTTTCCTACCGCGAAACCATCCGCAAGCGCGCCAACGGCGAAGGCCGATTCGTGCGCCAGTCCGGTGGTAAGGGCCAGTACGGCCACGCCGTCATCGTCGCTGAGCCGGGCGAGACGGGGAGCGGCTATGTCTTCATCGACAAGATCGTCGGTGGCTCCGTGCCCCGCGAATTCATCAAGCCAATCAACGAAGGCATCCGCGAGGCCCTGCAGACGGGTATCTACGCTGGCTTCCCAGGCGTTGACGTGACCGTCACCCTGGTCGACGGCTCGTACCACGAC
>CANKMK010000108.1 GCA_947483025.1 Chloroflexota bacterium
ATCGCTGGGTGAACGAACGTGCGAGCGCCCCCATCCCAACCGGAGCCGGCGAGCCGAAGAGTCGCATCAGCGACTTCCCGGGCGGCCTGCGCGTTCGCGCCACCTGGGGGAGCAGCGGCCAAGCCGCCGCGGTCTTCGCCCTCTCCGAAGTTGGCGCCACCCTTGTGGACCATGGCGCACTCGGCGCCGGCGCCGAAGGTGATCCCGATCGACTCTGCCGCATGGAGCTGCGCGTGGAGACGCCAGGCGGCGCTTGGGCGGTACGACTCGCCACCGTCATCTACGACGAGCCGCGCGCGATCCACTGGGATGATTCTCAACTCTTTGTCGTTGGCTACGGCTTCACTGTGTATGCGTTTGGTGCGCGCACCGGCGCACTTGCCTGGAGCCATCAGACCGGCACTCCCGTTGTTGAACTGATCGCCTCACCACGCTTTGGGCATGTGATCGTGCAGAGCGAGGTTGAGACGTGGGCGATTCGCGGCGACGGCGAGGTACGTTGGCGACTGGCGCACAGCGATGTGGTCGGTGCGGCCGAACTCATCGGCGGTCGACTCATCGTCACCAGCATCAACGGTGATGTGCAGGCGATTGATCCTGACACCGGGAAGCAAGGCTCATGAACCCCGTCGTGATCGTTGGTGCCGCGCTGATCCTTTTCGGACTGCTTCTCTCGCGTCGTACCGATGCGCGGACACGCGCCGGGCAACTTCTTGCCGGACTCTCGCCGATCTCGCCGACTGATGCGCTGAAGCTCGCCGCACTGCGCGGCGATGCGGCGCCGTATCTCGCAATCAAAGGAAGCATCGATGCACCAGAGATCTTCGAAGACGAGAATCATCGCCCGCTCGTCTATCGCCGCGAACGCGTCTCCATCGCCGACGAGGGTGGTTGGCGTGTGATCGATACCGCTGAACGCAGCCTCCCCTTTGTGGTGAGCGATCCGAGTAGCGCGATCAGCATTGCCACCGCCGATCTTGCCGACGGGCTCGTGGTGGTCGAGCGCCGCTGGGAGGGGAGCGTCGCGGAGCTGCATGTCGCTGGTCGCGAATATCAGAGCCCGGAGACGGCGGCACTTGTTGCCGCACTCGCAGTGAGTGATCCGACGCGCGGTGCGCGGGTGGGCCTGGAGCAGATCAGCAACCTCGACCGCGCGACTGCAGCGGGGCAACTGATTGATGGCGAACTACGGGCCGGAGCGGGGCGGCCACTCGTCGTGACCACGCTCGAGCGCGCCGAGGCGCTGCGACTCCTCGGCACCGAGGAGCGTGGGCGACTCGCCAGCAGCACGCTCGCACTCGCCCTTCTCGCACTCGGCGCACTCCTCCTGATCGGGGGCCTGGCGCTCACCTTCGCATCCCCCGCGCTCGGCGCCGACGCGGTGAGCCCCTCTCCCACGCCGACCCCGAATCCGAAGTCTGGCGACGCACGAAACGGCGGAGTTGGCGTTGGTCCTGGCGGACTGCTCGGCCTCGTCGCGATGTTCGCCCTCCCCCTCCTCTTCGCCGTGATCGTGGTGCTGCTGACGCGACTCGTCACTCGCCAGCGCCGCTAACCCAGTACGATCGCGCCATGACCACCAAGCCGTACGACGTCAACGCAATCCGTGCGCGATTCCCTTCGCTCGCGAACACCCTCCCTGATGGTCGACAGCTCAGCTTCCTCGACGGCCCCGCCGGCACACAGGTGCCCCAGGCGGTCATCGACGCGTATCGCGACTTCTTCTTGCATGCCAATGCCAACTCCGGTGGTGCTTTCATCACCTCTCAGCGCCAGCAGCAGGTTGAAGATGAGGCGCATCGCGCCGCAGAAGATCTACTGAATGCGCCGAAGGAGACGGTGAAGTTCGGCGCGAACATGTCGACGCTCAACTTCCAACTCTCGCGATCGCTTGCGAAGAGCTTGAAGCCGGGCGACGAGGTGATCGTCTCGCAGCTCGATCACGACGCGAACTACAGCCCGTGGCTCTGGCTCGCCGAAGACTTTGGACTCACTCTCAAGGTGATTCCGATCCGCACCAGCGATGCCACCCTCGACATCGAGGCGTATGCAGCGCTGCGCTCGCCACGCACCAAGATCGTTGCGGTTGGCATGTCGTCGAACGCTGTTGGCACCATTAACCCATCGAAGGAGATTGTTCGCCTCGCCCATGAGGCCGGCGCACTCACCGTGCTCGATGCAGTCTGCTCTGCGCCGCACTACCCAATTGATGTGCAGGCGCTCGACACCGACTTCTTGCTCTGCTCTCCATATAAGTTCTACGGGCCGCATGCGGGACTCCTCTACGGAAAGCTGCCGCTCCTCGAGCGCTTCGGTCGCTATAAGGTGCGCCCCGCCCACGACCTCTGGGAGACGGGGACCCCAAGCTTCGAGGGGATGGCCGGCACGACCGCGGCAATCGACCACATCGCCTGGATCGGGCGTGAGTTTGGCCACGCTGGCGCACCCACGCAGCTGACCGGCCGCCGTGCCGAGATTCGTGCGGGCCTGCAGGCGATCACCCTCTACGAGCGTGAACTGATCGTGCACCTGCTCGACCGACTCGCTGAGATCCCAGGGGTCAAGGTCTACGGCATCACCGACCGCGATCAACTCGATCACCGCACCTCAATCGTCTCGTTCACCATGGAGTGGGCCACGCCAACAGAGGCGGCAACGCATCTCGGTGCCGATGGCATTCAGGTGTGGGATGGCGACTTTTACGCGGTGAATCCTGTTGCAGCCCTCGGCCTCACCGAGCGCGGTGGTCTACTACGCGTTGGCCTCATGTCGTACAACACCGCCGAAGAGGTTGACCGCCTCGTTGCCTCACTCAAAGAACTAGCGAAGGCCACTGGAGTGCAGATCGGCTGATGCGCGCGCCGCTCATTCTTATCACCGTCGCCGATCACGACGAACCAGGTGACGCGGCACCCATCCACCTGATCAACGCGCGCTACGCCGACGGCGTACGACGTGCTGGCGGCATTCCGATTCTGATGAGCGCCAACGCCAGCGATGAGCAGCGTGCCACCGCCTTCGCCACCATGGATGGCCTGCTTCTCTCGGGTGGTGCCGACATTGATCCGGCGCGATACAACGAACCCGTCGATGGTGCGATCGGCATTGAGCCGGCACGCGATGCGCTGGAGTGGGCCGCCCTCGACGCCGCCGATCGA
>CANKMK010000109.1 GCA_947483025.1 Chloroflexota bacterium
CAGTCGAATGTGCAATCAGCGGTGGCGATCGGTGCCGTGCGTGGCGTTGCCTTGCTGATTGCCGCCGATCACAAGATTGAAGTGGTTGAGGCGACACCATCCGAGATGAAGCGCGCGATTGCCGGTGAAGGTCGCGCAACCAAGGCGGCGGTGACGAAGGCCATTACGAAGCTCCTCGCGCTGCAGACGGCACCAACGCCAGACGATGCTGCGGATGCGTTGGCACTCGCACTCTGGGGTGCCGGTGCGCGCAAAGTGGAACACCGCTCTGGTTCTTCGCGCCTCGATCGCTCTGCGTCCGCGGCGGTTGCCGCAGAGAGTGGCTTTGATCGAGCGGTACGTGCCGCCTTGCGCGCCGGGAGGTCGTAGTCATGTACGCCCACATTCAGGGTTCAGTGCTCTGGGTTGAAGATGACTCCGTGGTGATCAGCTCCAACGGCCTCGGTCTCCGCATTCGTACGCTCCCTGCAGTTTTGGGTACTGCAACTGAGGGGGCCGTGCTTGAGCTCTACCTACACCACATCGTCCGAGAAGATACCGAGTCGCTCGTTGGCTTCCCGACACGCGATCAGGCGCGACTCTTCGCCACCCTGCTCGACGTGAGCGGTGTCGGCCCAAAGGTGGCGATCGCCCTGCTCGCGACGCACGGACCGGATCTTCTTCGCCGCGCACTCGTCGACGGTGACGAGGCGCTGATCGCGAAGGCTCCAGGGGTAGGGAAGCGGCTCGCAGCACGCATCATTGTGGAACTTGGTGACCGCATGAGCCGAGAGGCATCTGCGGAGGCCGAAGCGGGCGCCAAGGGTGATGCAGATCGTGACCTTCAAGGCGCCCTCCGTAGCCTCGGTTTCCCAGCGAGAGAGGCAAAGGAGATGGCTGCTGCGGTTTCCGCCAATGCATCATTCGCCGCCGCGCCACTTGTAGATCGCCTCCGCGCCGCCCTCAAGGAGCGAGCATGAGCAGCGAATCACGGACCGACGCCGCCGAACTGAGCGCCGAAACCACGCTGCGCCCCGCATCACTCGGCGAGTACATCGGACAGGCAGAGGCGAAGCGATCGCTCACGACGCTGCTACAGGCGGCGCGTGAACGCGGTGAGGCTGCCGATCACCTCCTGCTGCACGGGCCGCCAGGACTCGGTAAGACCACCCTGGCAGCGATCGTCGCCAAGGAGCTCGGGGTTGAGATTCGCTTCACCTCAGGGCCCGCCATCGAGCACGGCGGACAGATGGCGGCGATCCTCACCGATCTCACGCCACGACAGGTGCTCTTCATTGACGAGATCCACCGCCTTGGCCGAGCCGTTGAAGAGGTGCTCTATCCCGCGATGGAAGATCGCTCCATCGACATCGTCATTGGAAACCGTGGATCAGCGCAGTCACTGCGCCTCGACATTGCACCATTCACCCTCATCGGCGCCACTACCCGCGTCGGCATGCTCTCGTCGCCGCTCCGCGATCGCTTCGGTGCTGTGCAGCGCCTCGACTTCTACGATGATGCCGATCTTGCTGCCATCGTCCGACGCTCCGCCGGCATCCTCGGAATCGAGATCGCTGCTGATGCTGCTGCGCTGATTGCAGCGCGCAGTCGCGGTACGCCGCGCGTCGCGAATCGCCTTCTGCGTCGCGTGCGCGATGAGGTGCAGGTAGCTGGCTCCGCCAACATCACCGTTGAGGCGGCGGCACAGGCACTGCAGGGCCTGCAGATCGATGAGGCTGGTCTCGATGCAACGGATCGAAAGCTCCTCACCGTCATGATTGAAAAGTTCAATGGGGGACCGGTGGGGGTCGCTGCGATGGCGGCGCTCCTCGGTGAATCTGCTGACGCACTGGAAGACGTCTTTGAGCCGTACCTGCTGCGGATCGGCTTCATTGATCGAACACCGCAGGGCCGCGTCGTAACTGAGGCAGCCCGCGCCCATCTCGGGAAAGACTCAGCATCGCTTTGGGGGAAACGCTGAACCGATCGGAGCACTTCGCAGCGCTCTCTGATCCAACCACGCTGCCAGCGCGCGCCGGTGGCGCCGCACGGTTCACGATCACCGCACAGGACAAGGCATCCCGCGCCCGAGCGGGTGAGCTGCGCCTTGGACACGGTGTCGTACAGACGCCAGATTTCATGCCCGTTGGCACGAATGCCACCGTGAAGTCACTCGACCCTGAGGACCTGAAGGCGCTCGGTGCGCAGATCATCCTCGCGAACACCTATCACCTCTACCTGCGCCCAGGGCATGAACGGGTGCAACGTTTCGGTGGCCTCCATGAGTTCATGCAGTGGGACCGGCCGATCCTCACCGACTCAGGTGGATTTCAAGTGGTCTCCCTTGGCCCACTGATGCGCATCAACGAAGAGGGTGCGAAGTTCAGCAGCCACCTCGATGGCTCGATGCATCTCTTTACGCCGGAGCGGTCGATTGATGTGCAGCAGGCGCTCGGTCCTGACATTGCCGTTGCCTTTGATCAGCCAGTGATGCCAGAGGGGAGCACTGATCGAGAGGTGCGACGTGCAATGGATCGCACGCATCGTTGGGCGGTTCGCTCGTTGCGTGCGCATAACCGACCAGACCAGGCGCTTTTCGGCATCGCGCAAGGCGGGATCAACCCTGAGCTGCGCGCCGAATCGGCAACGTACATTCGTTCACTCCCGTTTGATGGGATCAACCTTGGTGGCCTGGCGGGGGATGAAACCCCAGAGCAGCGCAACACCGCTATCGACGCAACCGTCGCTGCGCTGGAGGGTGACCGTCGCGTTCGCTACCTCATGGGTCTCGGATCACCTGTAGATCTCCTCGAGGCGGTGCTCCGAGGCGTCGACCTCTTCGATTCCGTTTTACCTGCCCGCGTGGCCCGCAACGGGCAGGCCTGGGTCACTGGGGGGCGGCTCAACCTACGCAACGCCCGCCACCTCGATGAGCAGGAGCCGGTCGATGCTCAGTGCGACTGCAGCACCTGCAAGCGCTTCAGCCGTGCCTACCTGGCACACCTCTTCCGTGCCGAGGAGCTGCTGGCCTACCGCCTGCTCACGATCCACAACCTGCGCCACATGAGCGCCTTCATGGGGGAGGTTCGGAGAGCCATCGTGTCGGGTACACTCGCCGCTGAACTGCCGCGCCTTCGGGCTGCGGCTGGGGGGCCGGGGACCCCCCGACTTGGAGCCG
>CANKMK010000110.1 GCA_947483025.1 Chloroflexota bacterium
CTGAGGTTGATGACTGCGGCATTGATGCCGTCACTGCCGAAGCCGCCCGACGCTCTGGCTTTGAAATTCAATCTCACCGCCTCGAGCTATTCGGACGCTGCCCGCGCTGCCAGAACGTGGAGCCCCGTCAATGAGTCGGCGGCTTATTGCGATGCTCGTTGCACTGCTTGCAGTAGTTGCGGCGTGCGGTGGCGCGACCGGCTCACCGACCGCCTCGAACTCCGGTTATCGCGTCGTAGCCACAACGAGCGTCTTCGCCGATCTTGCGCGGCTAGCACTTGGAGATACGGTGCAGATCGATTCCATCGTTCCCGCTGGCATTGATGTGCACACGTTTGAGCCAGCGCCATCTGATGCAGCCAAGATTGCTGCAGCCGATTTGATCCTGATGAACGGGCTGGGCCTAGATGACTGGGTCGGTTCACTCATTGAGGCAGCGCAACAGAGCAACGCTAACGTCATGCGCCTCGGTGAAGGGCTCGACGCATCAGATGCTTGGATCTACCTCGCCTCGCCAGAGGCAGACGTGCAGCATGTGTATGACCCGCATGTGTGGCTTGATCCAATCGGGGCATCACTCTACGTACACCGCATCGCTGAGCGTGTGGCCCAAGATCGACCAGAGCTTTCCAGCGCAATCAAAGCAGCATCAGCAGAGGGCCTCGCATCGATAAAGGCGCTTGACGGGGAGGTCCGTGCAATCTTTGCGGCAATCCCTGATTCAAATCGCAAGATTGTCACCTTCCATGATGCATTTGGGTATTACGCGCGCGCATACGACATCACGATTGTTGGCGTAGCTATTGCATCGCCTGGCCAAGATCCAAGCGCACGAGAGATCGCCGCACTTATTGATGCGATCCGCGCTTCTGGCGTAACAACCGTGTTCAGTGAGGTGCAGTTCCCTTCAAAGGTGCTCACAAGCATCGCGGCGGAGACTGGCGCAACAGTGCTCGCAGATCTTTATTCTGACGCGCTTGGTGCCGCGCCTGGCGATACGTATCTTGGTGCGATGCGTGCAAATGCAACAGCGATTGCCGCCTCCATGCAACGATGAGAGGATCTAATCATGAGTGAAGGGTCCAACGCTGTTGAACTTATCGATGTCACTGCCGGGTACGGCAACCGTGCCGCGATCAGCGGCGTTTCACTCACCCTTGCACCAGGATCACTCACCGCAATCTTCGGCCCGAATGGTGGAGGGAAGTCGACCCTGCTGAAGTGCATCGCTGGGTTGATGCAGCCATGGAGTGGCAGCGTGCAAGTGCTTGGGGCAGCTGTAGGCGTTCATGCAAAGCGAGTGGCGTATGTGCCGCAGGCTGAGCAGGTCGACTGGAGCTTCCCCGTCTCTGTTGGCGAAGTAGTGATGATGGGGCGCACGCCGGCGCTTGGGCCGCTTGGTCGACCTGGCACTGCCGATCATGCCGCCGTGGCAGACGCGCTCGCGCGTGTTGATATGGCGGACCTTGTGCAGCGACAGATCGGTGAGCTTTCAGGTGGCCAGCGCCGCAGGGTCTTTTTGGCACGTGCGATCGCCGCAGATCCAGAGATCTATCTACTCGACGAGCCTGTCACGGGCGTTGACCCCACGACGCAAGAGAAGATCATGAACATCCTCGACGCCGAAGCTGCCCGCGGCCGTACGGTTGTGGCGACGACGCATGATCTCGCCTGTGCTGCGCAGCGCTTCCATGATGTGGTCGCCCTCGCGGAGCGGATCGTTGCCCACGGTCCTGCACAACTCGTGCTCGATCAAGGGGTTCTCGAGAAGACGTATGGCGGCCACCTCGTTCCGCTCGCTGGCGGTGGGGTTGTCCTGCTCGACGACCCACACCACTCCCACGGCGCGCATGAGGGGCACGAATGAACCCGCTTGACCTTCTCCTTGCGCCGCTCGGCTACGACTTCTTTGTGCGCGCCCTGATCGCGAGTGCACTCGTTGGCATCGCCTGCGCGATCGTTGGCTCCTTCGTTGTGCTCAAGGGGATGAGCTTCATCGGCGATGCGGTCAGCCACGCCGCCTTCCCTGGCATCGTGATCGCCTACTTGATCGGCGCGCCAATCATTCTCGGTGGTGCGATTGCGGCAATTGGCACCGCTCTTGGCATTGGCGCAATCACGCGCCGTTCAGGGCTCCGATCCGATGCGATCATTGGCGTTCTCTTCGCCGGCATGTTTGCACTCGGCGTTGCAATCTTCTCTTCAATCCCAAATTACGTTGGGGACCTCTTCCACTTCCTCTTCGGTGATGTGCTCGGCATTAGCGTGGGTGATCTCCAAGCCCTGACGATACTGGTGCTTGGCCTCCTTCTCGTTCTTCGTCTCTTGTGGAAGGAGCTGCTCTTCAGCACCTTTGATCCGCTCGGCGCAGGCGCTGCGGGACTTCCAGTGCGACGACTTGATGACCTGCTGTTGATTCTCATTGCCGTGACGATCGTGATCAGCCTCCAGGCAGTAGGAATTGTTCTGGTGGTGGCAATGATCACAACACCTGCAGCGACTGCACAACTTCTGGTGAAGCGCTTTACGGCAATGATTCAACTAGCGGCGCTCATCGGCGTCTCGGCTGCAATCGTTGGGCTCTATGTGAGCTATTCACTCGACATTGCATCAGGCGCCGCCATCGTAATCTTGGAGACGCTGCTCTTCTTGCTCGCCCTTGCCTTCACCACGATCCGATCACGCATCTACGCCGCGCGAGGAGCGTCAGCAAACTAAGCGGCCGTTACCGAAGCCCCTCAAAGAGATCTGATTCAGGAAACTGTGGCGGGGCGGCAAGCCGGTGCGCAACAAGTCGATACTGTTCCTGCGCGCCAAGGTCGATGTAATCCTGCTCACTCAACGCAAGGAGTGGGCCATCGCTCTTGATCTGCGTCGCATGTGCCTGAATCGCACGGCGCTTCGCACCAAGGTGCGTTGTGATGTCAATGCGCGTGGTGATGAGTTCGTCGGGGCAAGCCATGGCGGCGCGCCACTGTCGCCACTTCTCTAGATCTTCGGGCGACGCCTCTTTCGGCTCACTCCACCACGATTCAATGCCACGCGACTCAAGCAGCGCGAGCACCTTGTCGCGTTGTGAATCTGGAGTGCGCACCTCGTAAAGTTTCTTTGGTGTCCATGCTGGGCCTGCGTCGGGGCGCCACGTTGGATCACCAG
>CANKMK010000111.1 GCA_947483025.1 Chloroflexota bacterium
ATCTGGCAGTCGTTCGCTGTGCTCACGCCAATGCGCTCGGTTGGCGTGATGGGCGACGGGCGCACCTACGGCAATGTGCTCGCGATGCGCGCGGTCACCAGTGAAGACGGCATGACCGCCGATTGGGCGCGGCTTCCGTACGACCTGATCGAACGCATCTCGGCGCGCATCGTCAATGAGGTGCCTGGCGTGACGCGTGTCGTGTACGACGTCACTTCAAAGCCACCCGCCACGAATGAGTGGGAGTGACGAGCGGCCCTGAGCGCCTCCCCTCACCGGGGGCGAGCTACCTAAAGGTGAAGCCGCTCCTCCTCGAAGGGCGACCTGACGCCGCAGTGCATACGGGAATGAGTACGCCGACGACCATGCCCGATGGCTGGTGGATCGGCATGATGTGGGCAGAGGATGAAACCGGTGTCGTGAGTTGCCGTGAGGTTGCGCCAATCGCAGGACCACCACCAACTCCGCCACTCCAGCGCCTCGGTGAACTGATGACGAACGGCCTTGGCGACCTTCTCGCCGTTGAAGATGGCCGCTCCTGCCTCAAGTTGCGCCTCCTGGGCGATTTAGCCGATGTGAACGAGCCGTGGCGCCGCCCCCTGGTGCTCCAAGTGGCTGCAAAGTGGGATCCGATGCGAATCGCTACGATGACAGAGGCGAAGGTTGCCGAGGCAGCACTTGACGCCTTCACCCGTGCGATCGAGGTCGCGCATCGACCCTGACGCACCGCAGTTGAAGGGGGGATCGATCATGAGTGATCCGTTTAAGGATTTCCTTGAAGAGCTCGAGCGACGCCGCTCCAATGGCGCCCCTAACAACGCTGAACCCGAACCCGAATCCGACGCCCCGCCAACGCGCACCCGCGCACGTCGCCCAGGTGGCGGCGCACCGAGCGGCCCACGCCCAACCTTCAAGTTCGGGCTCCGATCGCTCTTCCTGCCGATCCTTCTGGTGCTCGTCTTAGTTGGCGGGCCAATCATTGGGCTACTCACCGACGCGCGCTGGTTCGAATCGCTCGGCGCCGGCGCCCTCTATTGGCAGCGCTTGCAGCTGCAGGGTGGCCTCTTCGTTGGTGGAACACTCGCTGCGCTCGCGCTACTGATGCTCAGCCTCGCCGCGGCCGGGTTCATCGCCCGACGCCTCGGCGGTACCCCAACGAACTCTGATTCCCCTCGCGAGCCGCGAACCCCCCTCATGGATGACCGCGGAAACCTGCAGCCCGACGGGATCGTTGACGCGCTGCGTGGACTCTTCGGCGCCGATGGTGATGGCGCAGCGCGGAGCGCAGGCGCGACCATCGGTAGCGGCGCACTACGCATCGGTGCCGTTGTTGTGGCTCTCCTGATCGGCGCGCAAGTTGCCGCCAACTGGGAACAGATTGCCCTCTGGCAGAACGCGGTGCCCTACGCCGCCGACGGCTCCGCTGTTGATCCAATCTTCGGCCGCGACATCTCGTTCTATCTCTTCAGCCTCCCGATCCTTCGCCTGGCGCAGGGTCTTGGCATCTTGCTGCTCGGTGGTGCAACCGCACTCGCCGCACTTCGCTACCTGCCGGCAATCGGCGCGCGCGGCCTCGGTGGAGTCGGCACCCTGCCGCGCCTCCACCTCGCGCTCTTGGTTGGCGCGATCTTGCTGGTCACGGCGTATGGCTACCAGCTCGACAAGCTTGACCTGGTCTACTCGCAGAACGGCGTGGCAACAGGTGTCTCGTACACCGATGCCACCGCACGGATCCCTGGCCTCGACGCACTGACGGTGATCGCAGCACTCGCCGCCGCCTTCTTGGTTGGCGCCGCGGTGACGCGTTCCACGTGGCCGCTCGTGCTGACGGTGACAGTCTGGTTCGGTGCCTCGGCGGTGCTGACGGGGCTCTACCCAGAATTTGTGCAGCGCTTCCAGGTGACCCCAAACGAGTACGCGCTCGAGGAGCCGTACATCGCCAACAACATTCGCATGACACGGCTCGCGTTCGGCCTCGATGGCTGGACGGAACGTCAATATGACGGCGCCGACGAACTCACGGCTGCGGCGATTGCCGATAACGCCGAATCGTTCGCCGACGCGCGCCTCTGGGACTACCGTCCTCTGCAGCAGACGTTGGACCAGCTTCAGACCGTGCGTCAGTACTACAACTTCTCCGACGTGGATGTTGATCGCTACGTGATCGACGGGAAGCAGCGACTGGTGATGCTCTCGGCGCGAGAGCTGAACCCGCAGCGCGCTCTTCAGTCGGCCACCTGGGTCAATCGCCGCATCGCCTTCACCCACGGTATCGGCGTGGCCATGGTTCCCGTTGCGGGCGTAGCCAGTGGCGGACTCCCGGAGCTCATCATTCGCGACATCCCACCGGTTTCCAGCGGTGGGGCCCCAGAGGTCACCGAGCCACGCATCTACTTCGGCGAGCTCGACGATGACTGGGTGATCGTTGGCGCCAAGACCGAGGAGTTCGACTATCCGGTGGGCGAAGACGCCACCGGTGCGGGCAGCTCAGGTGACGCGACCACGAAGTGGAGCGGAACCTCGGGAATCTCCCTGAACACCTTCTTCGATCGCCTTCTCTTCGCCGCGCGACTGGGCGACTTGAACCTGTTGATCAGCGATCAGATCACCGCCGACAGCCAACTCCTTTGGCGCCGAACGATCAGTGAGCGCGTCACCGCACTCGCGCCGTTTGTCACTTGGGACTCCGATCCGTATCTCGTGATTCGTGAAGACGGTGGCCTGAGCTACATGGTGGACGGCTACACCACGAGCAGCTACTTCCCGAACGCCAACGCGGCCGAGGGGAGCAGCATCAACTACCTGCGCAACAGCGTGAAGGCGTCCGTCGATCTCTATACGGGAGAGACGGCCCTCTACCTGGCTGACGCGAAGGATCCGATTGCACTGGCGTGGTCGAAGGTCTTCCCAGGCCTGCTGCGCCCGCTCGACACGATGCCGGCCGATCTGCGTGCGCACCTTCGGGTCGGCGCGGGCGGATTCGACATCACCACGCGTGTGTACGCGAAGTACCACGTGACCGACCCGCAGACCTTCTACCGCCAGGACGACGTGTGGACGGTGCCAGAGTCGGCCGCTGGGTCACAGTCGCTC
>CANKMK010000112.1 GCA_947483025.1 Chloroflexota bacterium
GGGGAAGTGCCGGATCATGCGACCCGAGCCCGCCTCGCCCTTCGCCGGAATCTCGCGCGCGATCGCCCCCTGCATACCGATGAGCGGGCCGTCGAGTCCGATCTGATGCGCGTACTCGATGATCGATGGCACGTTGCGGCCAGACGAGATGGTGGCAATGACTCCCTTGGCACGAGCTGCGCGAATCGCATCAATGGTGCGCTCTGCAATCACGCCGCCGTGGGGGAGTAGCGTGCCGTCGAGATCCATGACAAGTAGTCGGATTGGGAGTGCCGGTTTCACCGCCATGCGCGTTACCCGCTCCGACGAATTTCGGCCATGCGGTCTCGACCCGAAAGGTCGCCGCGAATGGCCACACGCCAGCCGATGCCAAGGCCATCCGCTAGTCGCGCAACGTCATCACCCTGACCGTCACCGAATTCCAAGAGTGCAACGCCGCCCGGGCGCAGGAGTCGCGGTAGCTCAGCGACGAGTCGGCGAATCAGCTCTAGCCCATCGCCACCGCCATCGAGTGCGAGGCGCGGCTCTGCGGCAATGCCGAGGCGAGCCAAGTCGCGCGGCGCGAGATCGCGAATGCTTGCGTCTCTCTTTGCCTCATCAACATCCGCGGTGGGCACATACGGCAGGTTTGCGATGAGTAGATCCAGGTGTGCCGGATCGCCCGGCGCACGCGCGGCAAGAAGCGGTTCAGCGAGATCGCCGTGCATGAAGGTGATGCGCGAGGCAACGCCGGAACGCAACGCATTCGCGCGCGCGACCATGAGCGCTTCGCCGGAAATGTCGGTTGCAATAAGGCGTAGAGGAACGGGTGATTCGTCGGCGAGCGCCACGGCAAGTGCGCCGCTCCCCGTGCCGATCTCCGCAGCGTTGAGTGGGTGTGGTGCGCGCCCGAGTGCGCGATCCGCGGCCACGCGATCGGCGAGGAAGGCGAGCGCGGTCTCAATGATCAGCTCGCTCTCTGGTCGCGGGTCGAGAACGTCTGGTGTCACAAGCAGCTCCAACCTGCGGAATCCACGACGCCCAGTGAGGTGACTGATCGGTCGACCTGTTGCGCGCTCCTGCACCAGTGCTGCAAGTGCGGCGGGTGCATCACCCGCGGCGAGTGCGCTGCGTGCAATGCGCAGCGCATCGGCCAGTTGTGGATGTCGATCACTGAGCGGCTCTGGCTCTGGAAGTTCGATGAGTGCCGGAAGGGGTAGCGGAAATCCAGCGGCCACGGCGGTGCGGAGTGTAGTGACGCGAGTACCGAGCATTGCTGCAAGGAGTGTTTCGGCATCTAGTCGCGGTGTTGGACTCCCTGCCGCCTCAAGTTGCAGCGTTGCTTCGCGCAGCAGTGCGGGGCCATCGGCCTCGCGCTCTACGACTGGTCGACTAGCGATTGGCTCCTCGCTCATCACTCCGCCAGTCGCGCAGCCTGCTCGGCGGCAGCGAGAGCTTCATGAAATGGCGCAAGGTCACCGCCAAGAATGCCCGGCACATCGAACTTGTCGAAACCGATGCGGTGATCGGTGACGCGATTCTGTGGTCCGTTATAGGTACGAATCTTCTCGCTGCGATCGCCGCTGCCAATCAGCGCCTTGCGCGCCTTGGAGTCGGCGGCGCGCTTGCGCTCCTCTTCCGCGGCAATAATGCGACTGCGCAGAATTGCCATCCCCTTCTCTTTGTTGCGCAGCTGGCTGCGCTCGTCTTGCATCTCAACGACGATGCCGCTCGGAATGTGCGTAATGCGCACGGCGGAGTCGGTGGTGTTCACCCCTTGTCCGCCGTTCCCCGATGCACGCTTCACGTCGATGCGAATGTCGGTTTCTGGAATCACGAGGTCAACGGCGGTCACCACGGGAAGCACCACAACCGTTGCGGTGCTGGTGTGAATGCGGCCAGCGGATTCTGTTGCAGGAACGCGCTGGATGCGATGCACCCCCGACTCCCACTTGAACGCGGCCCATGCGCCATCGCCAGAGACTTCCATCACCCCTTCGCGAATGCCGCCAACGCCCGTTTCGCTGATCGCATCGACTTCGCTCTTCCACCCTTGTCGTTCGGCGTAGCGCAGGTAGGCGCGGAAGAGTTCGCCGGCAAAGATGCCAGCCTCGTCGCCGCCAGCGCCAGGGCGTACTTCGATCAGCAGGTCTCGTCCGTCGTTTGGATCGGGCTCAAGAAGGAGGCCAGGGAGTCGCTCCAGGATGTCGCGCTCAATGGCTTCCGCCTCGGCGCGGTCGGTGGCGGCGAGTTCATGCATCTCCGCGTCGGCCCCTGGATCCGCCTCAAGTGAGCGTGAATCGGTCACGCGTAGCCGCGCGGCGGTGAGCGCCTCACCCGCCTCGGCGAGCGGTGCGGTGCGCGACAACTCACGCCCGATGCGCGCAAGGGCGGTGTGATCGGCGAGCACCTCAGGGAGCGTCAACTGCGCCTCAAGTTCGGCGCGCGCCTTGAGCGCCGCCGCGAGTCGCGCGTTGAGCTGTGCGACGTCAGCCATCAGCCGGCCTTCAGTGGCTGGAGCGGACGCGAAGTTGGTCGCTCGGAACCGCTCGGCACAACACCACCCTCTGCTTCGATCGCTGCCGTCAGTGCAACGATCGCAATGTCGTGCATTCCGTCGTCGGGCTTCCGTGTGGTGATGCGCTGCACAGCGATCCCTGGCGCTGCCAGTGTTCGCGCGATGAAGTTTGTGCGATAGCGACCAAGCAAGCGCAAAATCTCATACGCGAGTCCAGCCACGAGTGGAATGCCCGCAATGCGACTGATTACCGTTGGAATCGGATCGAGTCGACCGATCAGTGAGAAGCTGACAATGCTGACGAGAATCACCACCACAAGAAACTCGGTGCCACATCGTGGATGTGCCGTTGGCCAACGCGAGAGCGCGCTGCGGGTGAGTGGCTCGCCGTTTTCTAGTGCATGAATCGCGCGATGCTCTGCGCCGTGATAGCGATAGGTGCGATCAACATCGCTGCTGCGGCCAACCGCGGCGAGATACCCAAGAAGAATTGCTACCTGCAAGAGTCCATCGATCGCTCGTTCAAGAAGTAGTTCTGTGGA
>CANKMK010000113.1 GCA_947483025.1 Chloroflexota bacterium
GTTCCCGTGATTGGCCACATCGGCTTCACGCCACAGTCGTCGCTGAATGAGAGCAAGCCTCGCGCAAAGGGGCGTCTCCCTGAGGCGGCGGCCGCACTTCTAGAGGATGCGATCGCCCTACAGGAGGCCGGCGCATCGGCGATCGTGATTGAGCTCGTGCCACAGGAACTCGCTGCCGCGATCACCAGCCGTCTCACGATCCCAACCATTGGCATTGGCGCCGGTGGCGGGTGCACTGGACAGATCCAGGTGCTCCCAGACCTGCTCGGCCTACTCGGCGCCGCCGCACCGCGCCACGCCGGGCGCATCGCCAACCTTCGCGACGAGGCGATTGCCGCCCTCACCACCTGGCGCACGAACGTGGAGTCGGGAGGCTTCCCCACCGCAGCGCAAGGGATCGCTGGCGACGCAACGCTCATCGCCGCCCTCAACGAGCTTCCGCGCTAGCTCAGTCGTAGAGCGATGCGCACCGTCACCACTCGTGCCGAGCTCGACAAAGCGCTCGCTCAACTTCCCCGCCCTGTTGCCCTCGTACCAACCATGGGGGCGCTACATGCCGGCCACGCTGCGCTGATTACCGCCGCTCGACGCACCGCTGCCACCGTGGTCGTCTCGATCTTCGTCAATCCACGACAGTTTGCGAACGCTGCTGACGCTGCGCAATACCCGCGCACGCTTGAGGGCGACCAGCGACTCGCCGAGGCGGCTGGCACAGACTTGCTCTTCACGCCGACCGTCGAGGGGATCTACCCGCCCGATGAACGAATTGCGCCGATTGATCCGGGTCCGCTCGCCACACGACTTGAGGGTGCCTCTCGGCCTGGACACTTCGCAGGGGTTGCGACCGTCGTCTCACGCCTCTTCGACCTGGTGCGCCCGGACCAGGCCTACTTCGGTGCAAAGGATGCGCAACAGGTGCGCGTCGTTGAGTGGATGGCGGCGCAGCGCAGCGACCGAATCGCCATTCACCGCATCGCAACCGTGCGCGATCTTGATGATCTCGCGCTCAGTTCACGCAATCAGAAGCTTTCAGAGCGTGGTCGCGTTGCCGCCGCCAAAACGATTCCAGTCGCTCTCTCGCTCATCGCCGAGGCACATGCCTCTGGCGTGACGAGCATTGCCATGCTGCGGAGCCTCGCCGAACGGGTGATCGCTGCGGAGTCGCAGCTGACGCTCGACTATCTCGACTTCGCGGATAGCGCAACGCTGGCGCCACTTGCAGATTCGGGGCAGGTTAGTGACGCCACATCTGGCGAGGTGCTCGTCTCAATCGCTGCCGTAGTCGATGGGGTGCGCCTGATCGACGCGATCACGCTCCCGTAGGGGCGCCGGCTAGCGCGTTGGAACGGGGCGAGCCGCGGCGAGGATGCGCTCCACATCGAGTGAACCTGCAACGAGTTGCTTGATCTCCTCAATCTTGCGCACGTCTTCAGGGTGTGTCTTCACCAGTAGGTCGTGCACCTTGGCGGCAACGCTATAGGTATCGCCCTCCATCAGCACGGCGAAGATGTTCGCCTTGCGAATCATCTCCAACACTCGCGCGCTCGGTCGATAGCCGCCGCTCAACACGAAACCGAGCGGTCGGTTCGGATGTTCTCCTCCATCGAGCCACAGCTGCGTGAGCACCTCGATCACATCCTCGCGGTCACCAGGGACTACAACAAGGGCACTGTCGCCGATGCGTTGCATCACGTGCTCTGGCTGCATCGCGGCCACGGAGACCCGACCGATGATCGCGTCCATGTCGCGCCCAGGCCAAAGCGTTTCACCTTGCAGGCCATCTTCAATAATCGCCAGCGTGGGGTTCGAGAGAATCTGGCGATACGGCAGAACACCGAGAAGTGGAATTCCGTGACGCGCGAGACCCTTCTCAAGCAGGCGTGGCAACTCTGGCTGCAGGTCGAGATCCACCTTGTTGACGATCGCCCCCGCAATCTCGACGCCACGCGCGGCAAAGAGTGCCGCGTTCAGCACGATCTCATCGATCGGTCGTCCGATGCCGCCCTCGCTCACGATGATCACCGGGGCGCCGAGGAGTGCGGCAACATCGGCGTTGCTCAAGCCAATCACCGCTCCGACCCCGGCGTGACCGGTCCCTTCAAGCAGTAGCAGTTCGTGCTTCTGGGCAAGTGCCGCCTGAGCATCGATGATCTTCGCGCCGAGGTCCTCCACCACCTGCCCCTCAATCACCTTGCGCGTGAATCCGCGCGGAATCTGCACTGGCGAGAGAAGCGCGACGGCATCGGTTAGGCCGAATACCCCGCGCATCAACGCGGCATCTTCGTCGGCGGGGGTGTCGTCGATGGTGATCCAGCGCTGGCCGACCGGCTTCATGAACCCTGCGTCGAGCCCCTGCGCGCGGAAAGCGGCGAAGAGTCCGAGCGAGGTGGTGGTCTTGCCGCGGTTCTGGCCCGTCGCGGCGAGGAAGAGCTGCCGTGCGCCCGCGGCGCCGGTCATTTGGCTACGCCTCTTCGCGCGGCGCGGTGCGTCGCTCGATCAGGTTGACCGCCTCTTTCAGGCGCGTCACCGACTCCTGATCAACGTCTTCGCGGCTGATGTGTGTTCCGAGCTTGTCGAGCACTTCGGCGGCAACCTCTAGGAAGACGTTGGCATCGGCGATAAAGAACTCCGACTCGTTGCTGTAACGCACAAAGGTGAGCCGTCCCTGCAGCGTTCGGCGGTCGTCGGCGTGTGCGACCTGCGTCGTGAAGTTGTGCCCCTGAATGCCGTCGGGATTCGAGAGGAAGCTCAGTGCGTTGTCGATCGCCAGGCCGAAGCGTGCGCGCCATCCTGCGAGACGATCCACCACCTCGGGTGGGAGTCGCAGTTGCGCAACTTCATCGAAGACCTCAGGGGCTGCCGTGAGTGCCGTCACCAGGGTTGCCCCCTGGCGCTGACCGAGCATTGCCTGCAGCGAGCGCTCCAGCGTGACCACCTCGGCGTCAAAGTGGCTTGAGGTGATCAGGTCAACAAGCAGATCCTCAACGTTATCGAGCGCTGAGCCTTCGGTGAGCGCGGCGGCA
>CANKMK010000114.1 GCA_947483025.1 Chloroflexota bacterium
CGTGCAGACCGCCGTCAACAAGGGCCTCACGCAGTTCCTCGAAGAGAATCCGTCTGACGGCAAAGAGGTCATTCGCCAATCACTCAACGCTGCGCGTGGACGCGAAGCGGCACGTAAGGCGAAGGAGCTCGTCATGCGCAAGGGCGCGCTCGAAGGGAGTGCGCTTCCAGGCAAGCTCGCCGACTGCCAAGAGCGCGATCCAGCGAAGTCAGAGCTCTACATCGTGGAGGGTGAGTCGGCCGGTGGTTCCGCGAAGCAGGGACGCGATCGACGCTTCCAGGCGATCTTCCCGCTGCGCGGCAAGCTACTCAACGTTGAGAAGGCACGCATCGACAAGATTCTCGGCAGCGACAACATTCGCACGTTGATCATGGCGCTCGGTGCCGGCATTCAAGATTCCAGCATGGAAGATTCGAACAGCCGCTTCGACATTACGAAGCTGCGCTACCACCGCGTCATCATCATGACCGACGCCGACGTGGACGGCGCGCACATTCGAACGCTTCTGCTTACCTTCTTCTATCGCTACATGCCGGCCATCATTGAGGCGGGCTACCTCTACATTGCCCAGCCACCGCTCTATCGCGTCAGCACAGGCAAGGAGACGAAGTACGCGTCGACCGAGAAGGAGCGCGACGAGGCAATCGCCTCGTTCAAGACGAAGAACGTCAGCGTGCAGCGCTTCAAGGGTCTCGGCGAAATGAATGCCGAACAACTCTGGGAGACGGCAATGAATCCCGAGAATCGCGTCTTCCTGCAAGCGCGCATCGAAGATGCCGCCGTTGCGAATGAGATCTTCGAGATGCTGATGGGCGAGCGCGTTGAGCCGCGCCGCGACTTCATCAAGGCTGAGGCCCACAAGGTCCAGAACCTGGACGTATAGGAGGCGATGGCAGCATGACCGACGAGGCACGAGTGAGCGTCCGTTCGATTCGCATCGAAGACGAGATGCGCACGAGCTATCTCGACTACGCGATGAGCGTGATCGTGGCGCGCGCACTCCCCGACGTTCGCGACGGCTTGAAGCCGGTACACCGCCGCATCTTGTACACCATGGGCGAGATGGGCCTCTCCGGTGGCTCCGCCTATCGCAAGTGCGCCGCCATCGTCGGCGAGGTGATGGGTAAGTACCACCCACACGGCGACGGTGCCCTCTATGACGCGCTTGTTCGCCTCGCACAAGACTTCTCCATGCGTCATCCGCTCGTTGATGGCCAAGGAAACTTCGGTTCCGTTGACGGCGACTCCGCCGCGGCAATGCGCTACACCGAGGCACGTCTTACCGCAATCGCCGGCGAGATGCTCGCCGACATCGATCATGAAACGGTTGATTTCACACCGAACTACGACGGCACACAGAAGGAGCCGAGCGTTCTTCCAGCACGCCTTCCAAATCTTCTTGTCAACGGCTCCTCTGGCATCGCCGTCGGCATGGCAACGAACATTCCGCCGCACAACCTTGGTGAGATCGCCGATGCCGCCATCGCCCTCATTGCCGACCCAGATCTCTCCGTTGACGATCTCTGCAAGTACGTCAACGCGCCAGACTTCCCAACGGGTGGCATCCTCTATCGCTACGACACCATCAAGAACCCACTCACTGGTGCAACGGAGCGCATTGACGCCGTGCGACAGATGTACGCGCACGGACGCGGTCGCGTTGTTGTCGACGGCGCAACGCACTTCGAAGAGGCGTCGCGTGGTGACCGCACCGCGATCATCATCACCGAGCTTCCGTACCAGGTAAACAAGGCGTCACTCGTTGAGAAGATTGCGGACCTCGTCAAAGAGGAGCGCCTCGACGGCATTGCCGACCTGCGCGACGAGTCCGACCGCGACGGCATGCGCATCTACGTCGAAGTAAAGAAGGACGCCAATCCGCACAAGGTGCTCAACAAGCTGTTGAAGCTCACCCCGCTACGCTCGGCATTCAGCATGAACATGCTCGCCCTGGTTGACGGCCAGCCGCAAACACTCTCGCTGAAGTCGGTGCTGCAGCACCACATCGATCACCGCCGCATCATCGTGCGCCGTCGCACTGAGTACGAACTGAAGAAGGCGCGTGAGCGCGCTCACATCCTCGAGGGACTCAAGATCGCGCTCGACAACCTCGATGCGGTCATCAAGACGATCCGCGCCGCAGCTGATGTCGACGTCGCACGCACGCAACTCATGGAGCGCTTCAAGCTCAGCGAGCTGCAGGCACAGGCAATTCTCGACATGCGCCTCGCGCGCCTTGCCGCGCTTGAGCGCAAGAAGATCGAGGACGAGTATCTCGAAGTGATCAAGTTCATCGCCGAGCTGGAAGACATCTTGGCGCGTCCGGCCCGCATCTCCAAGATCATCTCGGATGAGTTCGCCAAGCTCAAGGAGAAGTTCGCCGACCGACGCCGCACCAAGATTGCGCAAGATGCAACGCGCGAAATGTCCGACGAGGACCTGATCGCCGACGAGGATGTCGTGATCACCATCTCTGGTCGCGGCTACATCAAGCGTCAGCCACTCACCACCTACCGTCAGCAGCATCGCGGCGGCAAGGGCGTGATCGGCATGACCACGCGCGAAGAGGATGCGGTGGCCACGCTGCAGGTCGCCAACACCCACGACTACGCCCTCTTCTTCACCAACAAGGGGCGTGGGTTTAGCGCCAAGGTGCACGAGATCCCTGATGCCTCGCGACAGAACAAGGGGATTCCGATCGTCAATCTTCCTGGTGTACAGGTGGAGTCGGGCGAGACCCCGGTTGCCACGATCATCCTCAACGGCTTCACGCCGGGCAGCTACCTCGCCTTCTCCACCAAGAAGGGAATCATTAAGAAGACCGCGATTGAGCAGTTCGAGAAGGTCCGCTCCACCGGCATCATTGCCATCACCCTTGATAAGGGCGATGAGCTTGCCCAGGTGATTCAGACCTCTGGCGAAGATGACCTCGTGATGGCCACCCGCCAGGGGCGCATCTGCCGCTTCCACGAGCGCGAGGCGCGCGCCATGGGCCGCACCGCCGGTGGCGTCATC